>CAXUCT010000230.1:0-3732 GCA_964249415.1 uncultured Bryobacteraceae bacterium
AGATTGATCAGCTTGAGCCGGAAGTGCGTATGTACAAGAACAGCCAAGAGCAGAGTTCCGTTGTCGGCATCCGGCGCCGCGTGACCGAAGACCTGTATGTCAATTTTTCCGGCGTTTTGCAGGACAACAGCAAGGCCATTTTTCAGATGTACATATTCCCGCTGGTGTCCTGCATCTGGGGGGGATACTATGTTCTGCTCTTCGGCACAATCATCTGTTTAATTCCTGGAAAAGTGCGCCTGCAATATGCGCGCACGGAGGTATTTGGTATTGCCAGCAGTACGCCTGCCACGGTGCAGTCTTAAGTTAGTTTTTTGCTTCTTCGCTGCCTTGGCAGCACTGGTCGCGCAAGACCCGACATCGTACCTGACCCCTGATGTTTTGCGAGTCGGCGATCGCCTGGCGTGCCGATGCGGCGGCTGCCGGAACACTGTCGGAAACTGCCCCATGCTGCACTGCAGTTCGGCGGATCCGCTGCGCCGGCGTATTCACCAAATGAAAACGCAGGGCGCGAGTGATGACGGTATCGTAAGCGCCATTGTGCGAGAGGAAGGCGTGGTTGCGCTTGCGGCTCCTCCCACCAATAGTTTGGGCGGCTTCGTTACGTGGATGATGCCCGCAATGGTCTTGCTGATGGGCTTCTATGTATACTCCTGGTATGTTCGCCGTAATCGCCGGTCGCCGGAACCGCTCACGGCGATAGATCAAGCGAATATCGAACGCTTCCGCGCGGAAATTGACCCCGAATTCGACGAAGCTCCCGAGCGCAGTAACGGCAGCACAAACACGCGGAAATGATCGTCACCGTTGCTGTCGCATTGGCTCTTGCGGCACTTGCCTTTACGCTTTTCGTTCGGGCGACGGATGTTCCCGAGCCCATTCCGGTCTCTCCGATTCAACACCTGGAAGATCGCAAGCAAGCGATTTACGGCAACCTGCGAGATCTTCAATTTGAGTATCGTTTGGGCAAGCTGTCCGATGATGACTACGGCCTGACCAAGCAAGCTCTGCAAAGGGAGCTGGCGGCCGTTCTCGCCGAGACGGAAGAGATGATTCAGAAGTCGGGCCTGACTCCGGCGCGAGTGTCTCCGAAACAGTTCTCGCCTGCACCCGTAACTGCACCTGGCACGAAGGGCACGTCGTGTCCTCACTGTGGCGCTTCTTTTTCACAGTCACTGAAGTACTGTGGAGAGTGCGGAAGAGCCATGGCGTGAGCAAGATATTTTCACTTGCGGGCATTTCCCTCCTCGGCGCCGGCAGTCTCTTGGCTTCGGTAGACGGCCTTGTGCTGAATCGTACAACGGGCAAGCCGCAAGCCGGTGTCAGTGTCACGCTGGTGAAGCCTGGACAAGGAGGGATGCAGACCATTGGCGCAACGCAGAGCGATGCTGCCGGCCGCTTCCTTTTTGAAAAGGATCAGCCGGGCGGGGGGCCGCAACTGCTGCAGGCCAGCTACAAGGGCGTGAACTATAACAAGCTGATGACGCCGAACCTAGCGACGTCAGGCGTGGAACTAGACGTCTATGAAGCCACGAAGTCGCCTGCAGCAGCGCACATCGCGCAACGGATGATGCTTCTGGAGCCGTCGGTGAGCCAGATCGCAGTGAGTGAAACCGTTGTCCTCCAAAATGACACGACCACCACTTACAACAACACCGACTTAGGCGGGCTCCGCTTCTTCTTGCCGCCAGCGGCCAACGGTCAAGTTCGGATCAGCGCGCAGGGTCCCCAAGGCATGCCGTTGCCCCGGCCCGCAGAGAAAACTGACGAGAACGATATCTTCAAAGTCGATTTCCCCGTTAAACCGGGTGAGACCCAATTTGAAGTGAACTACGTTCTACCGGTCGGTTCTCCTTTTAGCTTGCAGGGTCGCGTGGTGAATGTAAAAGGCATGCCCGCCGGGCCACTCCGGTTGGTGGCGCCCTCCGGTGTTACGCTGGCCGGAAACGATATCCAGCAGGTTGGAACCGAGCCAAAGACCCAAGCGACTATCTACAACGTGGTCGCCGCGGGTAATTTTTCCGTGCTGGTCTCCGGCACGGGCTCGCTTCACGGAAACGGGGATGCTGAGGCAGCGCAAGATGGCGATGAACCGGCAATCGTGCAAGGTAAGCCGCAGATCTATGCGCATCTCGGTTGGCTGGTTACATTGGCGTTCTCTGTTTTGGGGGTTGGGTTGATTGCACTCTTTCGAAACTCACCCGTCCGCGCGTCCTCGGCGAGGTAGGCTCCGGAAACGACCAAATGCCGCAAGCCGTCGAACTGGATCACGTATGGAAGTTTTACGGCAACTACGCCGCGCTTCGCGATTACACGTTGACGATTGAGGAGGGCCGCTGCTTAGCTCTCCTGGGTCGAAATGGGGCAGGGAAGACGACCGTGCTGCGCATTCTGGCTGGTCTCTCGCCTTTTCAGCGCGGCATGGTGCGGCTGTTTGGTCAAACCGCGCGCAGCCCGGAGGCGCGACGGCAAATTGGTTTTCTGGGACATGGCATTGGAGTTTACGACGATCTCTCTGCCCGTGAAAACCTTGCCTTCTTCGCGCGTATCTGAGAAGTGACAAATTCTCGCGATGCCGTGGAAAGTTGGCTGGAGCGCGTCAATCTCGCGCGTGTGGCCGCGATGCCGGTACGCCAGTTCTCCCGAGGCATGCGGCAGCGGCTTGCGCTGGCACGCACTTTTCTGCATTCGCCGAAATTGCTTTTGTTGGACGAGCCGTTCACCTCCCTTGACGACCGCGCCATCCAGATGCTTAGCGAGCTGCTGGTTGAGGCGCGCGCACGCGGCGCCACTATTGTTCTATCCACACATCAGATCCGGGAGGCTCTGGCCATCGCTTCTCATGTGGCGCTGATCGAGAATGGACGCTTGCGCCACGCGGGACAGCGGACTGAACAGATGTTAGAAGACCCAACGCTGTTATACCGTCTCTACACGGAACTGGGAGCGGCTTGAAGCAAAGCAGACCGGCAGGATGAGATCTCTCCGGCAGGTGCTCTCGATCGCGCGTAAAGACCTCTCCGTTGAAATTCGAACCCGGGAATCGCTGAACGCTGCGGGCGCGTTCGCGGTGACCATCCTGCTGCTTCTCAGCTTCGTGTTCGATCCGTTTTCTGACATTCTGCACGACATCGCTGGCGGGCTCCTTTGGCTGACGTTTGCCTTTGGCGGCGCTCTCATCTTCAGCCGTGGGTTTTCGCGCGAGTTGCCCAACGAGTGTCTGGATACGCTTTTGGCTTCGCCGCTTTCCCCATCTAGCCTGCTACTGGGAAAAGCTATCGCCATCTTGGTCACTCTAATGGTTGTGGAATTTGTTTCGCTGCTGGTGTTCGGGATCTTTTACAATGTGCGCTGGTGGCTTCGTCCGCTGGAACTCGCAGGTATCTTGACGCTGGCAACCTGGGGAATGTCGATTGTGGGCGCGGTATTCGGCGCGCTCACTGTCAACCTCAAACTTCGCGAGCTGATGCTGCCTGTTATCGTCTATCCGCTGCTGATCCCGGTGCTCATCGGGGCCATTGAGGTCACGAACGCGCTTCTGGCGAATCAGCCCCTTGCTACCTATGAGTGGCTATGGGCAAAGGTGCTTCTGGTCTTCAATGTGATATTCACAGCGTTAGCTGTCGCTCTTGCTGAGACGATTTTGGTCAACTAGAAGAAAGGTAAACGTAAACCTATGCGCGAAAAAATTGCCATTGGATTGGCCGGAGCGGCGGCGCTTCTTCTGGCCTA
>CAXUCT010000230.1:3742-7339 GCA_964249415.1 uncultured Bryobacteraceae bacterium
CCTATGATCTCTACCAAATGTTCATGGTGGTGCCGGATGAGGCAATGCAGGGCGCCATCTATCGCATTTTGTTCTTTCACGCTCCAGCCGCTATGGTGGGCATGATCGGCTACTTTGTGGCGCTCACCTTCAGCGTCCTTTATCTCAGCTCCGGCAATTTGCGCTGGGATTCGCTGTCGGCTTCTTTAGTGGAAGTTTCGATTGTGTTCTCACTGATCAACATTGTTACTGGCAGCATCTGGGCGCGCATCATTTGGGGGATTTGGTGGGCGTGGGATTACCGGCTTACATCGGCGCTGGTTTGTGTGCTCATCTTTGCGGGTTATCTGATGCTTCGCCGCGCTATTGACGAGCCTACCCAGCGCGCGCGTCTCTCCTCCGCGCTTTGCATTTTCGGCTGCGTTGATGTCGTTATCGTCTGGAAATCCATTGAATGGTTCCGGAATCAGCATCCGGGCCCAGTGCTTGACTTTCGCACGGGAGGCGCTGGCAAGATGGATCCCGCCATGGCGCATATCTTCTATTTGAATTTTTTCGCCATTTTGATGATGGCCACCGCCCTGGTTCTAGTCCGCACGCAACAGGAAGGGAGCGCCCGTGAGATCGATTCGCTTCGCCGCTTTGCGAACGCAATGTAAGAATTTGGAGAGAGTTTATGGATGCCCGGAATTTCACTTTCATGTTCTACGGCTTCACAGCCGCTTGGGCAATCGTGCTGCTGTACGTGATCAGCCTTGCTCGCCGAGGTGCACGCTTGAAGCGGGAGTTGGAGGATGTCAAGCAACTGGCCAGCTCTGCCGAATCTGAGCACCCGAGTACGCTGGAGACTCGCTAACACAACATCGCCCGGCGGATGAGTTTTCAATCTCGCCGCGAGCGGGCGCACCTCCAGGAACCGCGTAATCTTGTGTTAACCTAGAGGGGTAAAAATCGAGATTAAGTTAAAGACGAGGAGTATCGTTTTCTAGCATGGCCCTGGCGGTTGAAGAGAAGTCTCAAGTTATCGACAAATACAGGATCCATAAGTCAGATTCTGGTTCGCCAGAGGTGCAGGTTGCCCTCCTAAGTCAGCGTATCTTGCAATTGACTGAGCATTTTAAAACGCATCAGAAAGATCACCATTCACGGCGCGGTTTGCTGACGATGGTATCCCAGCGTCGAAAGCTGCTCAAGTATTTGAAAGATCGCAGCCCGGAGCGCTACAAGACTTTGATTCAAAGTCTTGGTATTCGTCGCTAGGTTCGATTCTCTGGCAGGCGTGGACTCGGTGCCCCGCACCCAGCTTGGTGAATGCCATCCACGTAACACCGTCCCAGCAGGAGTGCATTGCGCGTTTCAGCGAGTGACGGTGCTCCAATCCATCTCTAAGTCCTCACTTAGTCCCGGTAAGTTGGTCCGCACGTCAAGCAGATTTGGTCGTGCGTATAAATAGATGCGGATCAGGCATCGGGAATATAAATGTCGCATACAGTTGAAATTGACCTCCAAGGGTTAAAGGTCTCTATTGAGACCGGCAAGATTGCCAAGCAGGCCAACGGGTCTGTTGTGGTTCGTTCGGGAGATTCGGTGGTGTTGGTCACCGCTTGCTCGAACCTGAAGCCTAAGCCTGGAGCTAGCTTCTTCCCCCTCACCGTGGATTACCGCGAGTACACGTATGCCGCGGGAAAGTTCCCCGGCGGATTCATCAAGCGCGAGGGGCGTCCTTCCGAAAAGGAAATCCTTACTAGCCGATTGATTGATCGCCCGGTTCGTCCGCTCTTCCCGGAAGGCTACAGCCACGAGACGCAGATTATTGCGATGGTCCTTTCCGCGGATCCGCAACACGATCCCTCTGTTTTGGCGATTGTGGGCGCCGGTGCCGCGTTGGCGATCTCCGACATACCATTCCATCATGTTTTGGGCGGCGTTCGAGTGGGTCTCATTAACGGCGTTTACACTGCCAACCCTCGCTACGACGAAACAAAAGACGCCAAGCTGAGCATCATCGTCGCGGGCACGGAACAAGGCATCGTCATGGTAGAAGCCGCCGCCACAGAGGCCACGGAGGCGGAGGTTATTGACGCGATCGAGTTCGGTCACGACTGTTGCAAGAAAATCGTCGCTGGCATCAATCAATTGGTTTCCCAAGCTGGACAGCAGAAACGCGCTTACACTTCGCCGGTTGTGAATGAAGCGATGCTGGCCAATATCTCCCAAGCGGTCCGTCCCGAATTGAGCGACGCGTTAAACACTCAAAAGCACGGCAAAATCCAGAGTTATAGCCTAATCGACCAGGCGAAGGAAAAAGCAGTCGCGCTTTATACGGAGGCCGACGACCAGGCACAAGCCGGCAAGGTGTTCGATTTACTGAAGGAGCGCATTTTCCGGGACGAAATGCTTAAAGATCGGCATCGCCCGGATGGCCGCGCCTTTGACCAGATCCGGCCTATTACTTGCGAAGTCGGTGTGCTGCCCCGCACCCATGGCTCTGCCATATTCACCCGCGGTGAAACGCAAGCGCTTGTCACGGCGACGCTAGGGACAAAAGATGACGAGCAGCGAATTGAGATGTTTGATCTCTCTGAGACGTCGAAGCGCTTCATGCTGCACTACAATTTCCCTCCATTTAGTGTTGGTGAAGTTGGCTTTATGCGGGGGCCAGGCCGGCGCGAAATTGGCCACGGTGCTCTCGCCGAACGCGCTCTTGCTCCCGTCATTCCCGATGAAAAAGCCTTCCCCTATACACTGCGGCTGGTCAGCGACATTCTAGAATCGAACGGATCGAGCTCAATGGCTAGTGTTTGTGGCGGCACCCTTTCAATGATGGACGCGGGCGTCCCGGTTGCTGCTCCGGTAGCGGGCATCGCCATGGGTCTGGTGCTCGAAGGCGATAGCTACGCCGTGCTTACCGCCATCGCTGGGGCCGAGGACCACTATGGTGACATGGATTTTAAAGTCGCCGGCACAAAGAACGGTATCACTGCCTTGCAGATGGATATCAAAGTTCCAAACGTCACGACGAAGATCATGAAAGAGGCGCTTGATCAAGCTCGCCGGGGCCGCCTGGAGATCCTGGATAAGATGATCGCGACAATTTCAACTCCCCGCACGCAGCTCTCGGAGTATGCGCCGCGCATCTATACCACCAAGATCCCAACCGACAAAATTCGCGAGCTCATCGGTCCGGGCGGCAAAGTAATTAAGGGCATCATCGAACAGACGGGAGTGAAGATCGACGTGACCGACGACGGCACCGTTAATATCTTCGCTTCGGACGGCGAATCGGCTAAGCGCGCGCTCCAGATGGTCAGCGATATTGCGGCGGTTGCCGAAGTTGGTACCACGTACTTGGGCAAGGTTGTCCGCATTGCCGATTTCGGCGCGTTCGTCGAAATTTTTCCCGGCACGGACGGGTTACTGCACATCAGCGAAATCTCTGAAAGCCGTATCAAGAACGTACGGGACGAGCTAAAAGAAGGTGATCAAATTTTGGTCAAAGTGCTCGGGCTTGAGGGGAACAAAATTAAACTCAGTCGCAAGGCAATTTTGAAGGAACAACGCGAAAAGCTCAAGACCGGCGCCGGTGCGGAAAGGGGCGAGTAGGCCGCCGACTTATGC
>CAXUCT010000231.1:0-7325 GCA_964249415.1 uncultured Bryobacteraceae bacterium
TTTTGATCGCGACCGACGGCGAGCAGGGCTGGCGTACCGCTACCGACCTCGAACTCGGTATCCGTTGCGCCGGCCCCGCCCGAAGCAAAAAAGAAGGGGCCGGCACCATCCCCGCCCGGCGCCTCCTCGAATACGTCCGCCTTCTTCCGGATGCCGACGTTCAGGTCAAGCTCGCTGAGAATCAGTGGGCCAGCTTTGTGTGCGGCCGTTCGCGAACCCGAATTGCCGGCATGTCTCGCGAGAGCTTTCCGGAACTGCCGTCCATGCCGGAAACGCTGGCACAAATCCCCCTGAGCGTTCTCTCCCAGATGATTTCGAGCACCATCTTTGCCATCTCTGCGGAGGAATCGCGCTTCACTTTAAATGGCGCGCTCCTCATCCTCAAAGACACAGGGTTGGTGATGGTCGCAACCGATGGCCATCGTTTGGCCTTGGTTGAGAAGCATGTGGCCCTTCCCGATCTGCCGGGTGCTTACCGCGCGATGTTGCCCAAAAAAGCCATGAGCGAAATTCAAAAACTCGCGAATGACGATTCCAGCAAACAGATCGAGTTTGCTGGAAACGACAATCACCTCTTCTTCCGCATCGACAAACGCCTCCTGCTCAGCCGTAAGCTGACCGGCAACTTCCCGGATTATGAGCGTGTCCTTCCCAAGGAACATCCGCACACCATCGTGCTTCAGCGTGACGAGTTGAAATCCGCCATTGAACGCGTTGCTCAATTTGCCGACGAGCGCTCCCGCGCTATTCGAGTCCAGGTTCTCAATAGCGAGTTGAAGGTTCACTCATCCATCTCCGAGACCGGAGAAAGCGAAGAGACCATCCCGGTTGATTACACCGGACCGGATGTCGAGATTGGGTTTAATGCGCAATACCTGCTCGAGTTCCTTCGCTCCGTCGGTCAGAGCGAAGTGGAATTCCACTTCAAAGATGCGAACAGCGCGGGTGAGTTCCGGCCCCACGGCGGTGCCGCTGAAGCGGTGTATCGCTATGTCGTGATGCCGATGCGCATCTGACTGTACAGGTCTGCAAGAAGTTACCGAGCTACTGCGGCGCGGACCAGCCGGCGTTGCGCTTGATTTTAGGAAAGGTTATAAAGCTAGGCACCCTCGCCGCTTAAGGCCGCGAGTTTAACCGTGCAACTGGCACTGAAACTATGGCTACTACTATGGCGAACGACAACTACGATTCCACTAGTATCAAAGTCCTCGAAGGACTGGAGGCTGTTCGCCTCCGGCCCGCCATGTACATCGGGTCCACCGGCGAGATGGGTCTGCATCACTTGGTATACGAGGTCGTTGATAACTCTGTCGACGAAGCACTGGCCGGTTATTGCACCGAAGTCGGCGTCACCATCCACATCGATAATTCCATCACTGTTGTCGATAACGGCCGCGGCATTCCTGTCGACATCCATGCCGAGGAAGGCGTCTCCGCTGCTCAGGTTGTTCTCACCAAGCTGCATGCCGGCGGCAAGTTCGATTCAAATACCTACAAGGTATCGGGCGGTCTGCACGGAGTCGGTGTAAGCTGCGTCAACGCTCTCTCAGAAACCTTCCACCTCGAGATATGGCGCGAAAAAGCCACCTGGGAACAGGATTACGAGCGCGGCATTCCCAAAGCGCCGCTCGCCAAAACGGGCAAATCCAGCAAGACCGGAACCAACATCACCTTCAAGCCGGATACCACCATCATGGATCCCGGGGCGTTCAACTTTGACACTCTGGCGCAGCGTCTCCGGCAACTCGCGTTTCTCAACAAGGGCCTGAAAATCATTCTTACGGACGAGCGCGGCGACGATGTGCGAACCGAAGAGTTCTTCTACAGCGGCGGTATCGCCGAATTCATCAAGCACCTTAATCGCGGTAAGATATCCCTCCACGACAAACCCATTTACTTCGAGGGCGATCGCGATCTACCCAGTGGCAAACTCACCATCGAAGTGGCCTTGCAGTACAACGACTCCTACTCGGAAAACGTTTTCAGTTTCGCCAACAATATCAACACCGTCGATGGCGGTTCCCACCTGAGCGGCTTTCGAAGCGCGTTGACCCGCTCCATCAATGCAGCCGCCCAGCAAAGCGGCCTGTTCAAAGATCAAAAAGAGAATCTCACCGGCGACGATGTGCGCGAGGGTCTCACGGCGGTCATTAGTGTTAAGCTCCCGCAGCCCCAGTTCGAAGGACAAACCAAAGGCAAGCTGAATTCGGATATCCAGGGCCAAGTCGTCCAACTCATAAACGAGAAGCTCGGCGAATTCTTCGACAAGAATCCTGCCGTGACGAAGAAAATCGTCACCAAGGCGATTGAAGCCGCTCGCGCCCGCGAAGCCGCACGCAAAGCGCGTGATCTCACGCGCCGTAAAGGGGCCCTGGACTCCGGTGGCTTGCCCGGCAAATTAGCCGACTGCCAGGAGCGCGATCCCGATCGCTGCGAACTCTTTCTTGTCGAGGGTGAATCGGCCGGTGGTACCGCCAAGTCCGGCCGTGATCGCCGCTACCAGGCCATCCTGCCTCTCAAAGGTAAAATTCTCAATGTCGAAAAGGCGCGCTACGACAAAATGCTCGGCCACGAAGAAATTCGCGCCATGATCACCGCCATCGGAACCGGCATCGGCAAAGGCGAAGATTTCGAGCTCGCCAAACTCCGCTACGGCAAGATCATCATCATGACCGACGCCGACGTGGACGGTTCCCACATCCGCACCCTGCTGCTCACGTTCTTCTTCCGCCACATGCAGCAACTCATCACGCGCGGCAAGGTCTTCGTCGCCCAGCCGCCGCTCTACCGCATCAAAAAAGGCAAGAGCGAAAAGTACATCAAAGACGACAAGGAGTTCACGCGCGAGATCCTGCGCCGTGCCACCGAAAACCTTACCGTTGAGCTTGCTACCCAGGACGGACAACCCGGCGCCGCAATCGACGGCAAGGAGTTGCGCGACTTCCTCATGCAGCTCGATGAACTGGAGCAGATGAGCGCCCGTCTGGAGCGCCGCGTCCGCGATGGCCGCGTTGTGGCCGTGATTTCTGACATCAGTCTGCCCATCGATGCTAAAACCGACTTGCAGAACGAGGAGAACGTCAAAGCGCTCGCCGAGCGGCTTCGCCAAACCAAATTAGAAGTGGGCATTGAGCGTGACGAAGAGCACTCCGCCTGGATGGTCAGCTACAAGGACCCAACCAACGCCACACGCTACATCAATACGGAGTTTCTTGCCTTGCCCGAGTTTCGCCGCGTCCGCAGCATGATGAAGCAAGTGGCCCGGCTGAATACGCCGCCCTTCGTCATCGTCAAAGAAACGCAGCGCGACACAGTCCAGAATTGGCGCGAGCTGCTTTCTACCGTCAAGACCGAGGGCACTCGCGAAGTGAATATCCAACGCTATAAAGGTCTCGGCGAGATGAATGCCGAGCAGCTTTGGGCCACCACCATGAACGCTGAAACGCGCACCTTGCTGCAAATCGATCTCAAGGACTTCGCTGAAACCGAGCCCATCTTCTCCACGCTCATGGGCGAGGATGTCGAAAGCCGCCGCAAGTTCATCGAAGACAACGCCCTCGACGTCCGCAACCTCGACGTTTAAGTAGCCGTGTCTATCTCCGCTCCCACAACTGCGCGCCGATTCCCTCGGCGCGTGTTCTCCCTGTGCGTCGTTATCCTTGCTCTCCTTTACGCCGCCCTCTTACTCAATTCCATAGTCAACGAAAATGAAACCAACGACGAGTCGGCCCACATCGCCGCCGGCTACAGCTACTGGCTCACGCGCGACTTCCGTCTCAATCCCGAGCACCCACCCCTCTCCAAGCTCCTTTGCACAGTTCCTCTTCTCATCCTTCGACCCCGTTTCCCGAACGATCCTGCCGCTTGGAAGAACGCCGATGAGTTCCAACTTGGTCACGAGCTCCTGTACGGTTCCCCGAATCAGGTCCAGCAAATTCTCACCGCCTGCCGCTCCGTCACCGTACTCTTCACCGCCTCGTTTGCCGTGTGCCTGGCCTTCTATGCACGCCGCTACTTCTCCGATGCCGCTGCGCTTCTGATCCTTCTCTTCTTTCTGCTGGATCCAAATATCGCGGCTCACGCCCGCTATGTCACCTCAGACGCCTTCGTTTCCGCCTTCTTTTTTGCCGCCTGCGTTCTCTGGTACGCCTGGCTCCGCGACGGCCGCAAAACAGACCTATGGCTCGCGGGCATCGCGCTTGCGTTGGCGCTCGCCTCCAAGTTCAACGCCGTCCTGCTCATGCCCATCTTCTTTCTCATGTGGGCTCTCCAGCGCGGGCGCAGTCCACGTCGCAACTTCCGTCAACTTATTCCTCCGCTCGTCCTAGTCCCGGCCTGTGTTGTGTTTGCCCTATATGGGGGAGACACGCGTTCCGTCTCTGGGGACCCTGTCATCATCAGCCGCCTCCAAGCCAAAGCTGGAAACCCTTCGCGTTGGGAGCACATCCCCGTTCCCGCCTATTACTGGTTTCGTGGCGTTCAGCTTCTGTCGCGGCATCAGCAAACAGGCCATCTCTCGTACCTGTTAGGGCAGCTCTCATACTCCGGATTCCCGGCTTACTTCCCCGTCGCCATCCTTGTTAAAACGCCTACCGGCACTCTGCTTCTCCTAACAGCAGCCTTCATATACTTCTGCCTTAACTTCAAGCGGGCCTTCCCCTGGGCCCTATCCATGCCACCTCTTCTCTACCTGGCCATCGCCATGGTTTCCCGCGTCGACATTGGCATTCGCCACATCCTCTTGATCTATCCGTTCCTCTACCTCGCCGTTGCGTGGACCTTCGACCGGTGTTCAACGTCAAGGCTTTTAATCGGGATCGCTCTACTTCTGAATGTGACGGAGTTCATACGCATCTACCCGCATCCACTCGCCTTCTTCAATACGCTCTCCGGCGGCCCCGCCTCGGGCCCGCGCTACTTGCTCGATTCCAACATCGATTGGGGACAAGGCCTCATTGATCTCCGTCACGACTTAGCTTTAACACCTCACTCCTGTCTCGCGTTAAGCTACTTCGGGCGCGCTGAAACCAGCGACTATCTAAGTGACACCCGTCCTGTGCCCGCTTCTCTCACCGAAGCCAGAAACCAACCCTGCCTCATCGCGGTCAGTGTTGAACATTTGTACGGAGATCCTTCTCACCGCCTCTCTTACTTACTCGCCTCTCAGCCCGTCGCCCGGCCCAGCTATTCCATCTACCTATACGACCCCGCCCGCCTGTCACAATGACCCGCCCGTGCGCCATAATCCGGTGGTATTTTGAGACGTGACCCTGACATTGGAACTCCCAGATGATATCGCTCGATTACTTGCTGCGCATGGCGATCTGTCTCGCAGGGCGCTGAAAGGGTTTGCGTTAGAGGAATATAAGAGCGGTCGGCTGTCCCAAGCTCGCCTTCGCCGCCTACTGGGCTTTGAAACCCGCTACGAACTTGATGGTTTCTTGAAATCACGTGGAGTTTTGATCAACTATCCGGTCGAGGAGTTCGACCGCAAGTTGGAGTCACTTCATCAAGCTGGCTTCTGAGTCGATGCGCCTGGTTGTTGCTTACGCGCGTCTTCTGTAAGCGTTTCCGAGTCGCGACAGTGAGGGAGCGGGATGTGGTAACTTCCCCAACTAAGTACCGGCCTGCTCCACTACCTAGCGCTAATCGGCCAACTCCCTTGCTTCGCTAATTGATCACCTTGTTTGAGAAACACCGCGAAAGAACGCGATAGCCCGGGTGCGGCACACTGCCCTGTCACAATGACCCCATGCAGCCGCTACCCACCGTTCGCGTAAACCGAAAAGCAGCGGACCGCATCCATTCCGGGCACGTCTGGATCTTCACTAGCGACATCCTCGATGCCAACTCCGCCGCTGCCGGCGACGCCGCTCGCGTCATCGATCACAAGGGCCGCTCGCTAGGAACGGCGCATTACAGCTCTACATCCCAAATCTCGCTGCGCCTGCTGAGTCGCCAAATCGAATCCATTGACGAGAGCTTCCTCTTCAAGCGCATCCACGCGGCCTATGCGCTCCGCCGGCGTCTGGTCTCGAACTCGGACGCCTACCGCCTCGTGCACGCCGAGGGCGATCTCCTTCCCGGCTTAATCGTCGATCGTTATGCCGATTGGCTCGTTGTGCAGCTGCTCGATCAAGGCATGGACCGGCTCTCGAATGAAATCGTGGCCGCGCTTGAAGCTGTGTTACGTCCGGCCGGTATCATTGCCCGCAACGACGTGGCCGTCCGAGCCAAAGAAAATCTCCCGCAAGAAGTGCGCGTGATTTCAGGCGTTGTCCCCGAACACGTCAGCATCCACATGAACGGGCTCACCTGCCGTGCCGATCTTCACACCGGCCAAAAAACCGGTGTCTTTCTAGACCAGCGCGAAAACTACCTCGCCGCCCGCCGCTACGCAAAAGGTCGTGCGCTCGACTGCTTCACTGCCACCGGCGGATTTGCTCTGCACCTCGCCTCCGTCTGCGAGTCGGTCGAAGCCATCGACAGCTCCGCCGCCGCGCTCGATGTCGCGCGCGCCAACGCCGCAGAGAACAATTTCCAAAACATCGATTTTCACCAGGCCGACGTACTCGACTATTTGCCCGGCTTGGTCGCCGGCCGTCGCACCTTCGACATCGTCGTAGTGGATCCGCCCGCCTTCACCAAATCACGAGGCGCTTTGGAAGGCGCCGCCCGCGGCTATAAAGAAATTAACCTGCGCGCCCTGCGCCTCCTACAGCCTGGCGGCATTCTCGTGACCTGCTCCTGCTCTCATCACATGACCGAAGCGCATCTGCTTGAGATCATCGCCGCCGCCGCTCTCGATTGCGGCAAACAACTCCGTGTCCTTGAGCGCCGCACTCAATCGCAAGACCATCCCATCCTGCTCACCGTGCCAGAGACGCACTACCTTAAGTGCCTCATCTTTGAGGTTGTTTAAAGTCGCTATAAGACCACCCGTGCGTCGCCCTCTCGCTTCGTGACGTGCTGCCGGTCCAGATACTCCAGCAGCGGTATCGCGTATTTGCGCGAGATCTGTGTCCACTCCTTGAACTCCGGCACCGAGAACTTCCTGCCCTTATGCCCCGCCAATGAGTGGCGGATATGAGCCAGTACCTCAGCGTGAAAGATCACGTCCTCCGACACGCGCACCAACCGGTTACCCTTCACCAAAGCTTCGAGCATTCCACGCCCTTTCTTCGGGTCGGCGCCGGAAGACTTTAGAACATCCCCCGGCGATGGTGGTTGGAAACCGCCCTGCCGAAATGCCCGCTCAATCTGTTCGAGCGAGCGGCTCTCCTCCGTGCTCACCTTTGCTTTGTGTGTAGCGAGAGAAACAGCAT
>CAXUCT010000232.1:0-7287 GCA_964249415.1 uncultured Bryobacteraceae bacterium
GGGTCGATGGGGTCTCGAATACGTCAGATGATATGAATCTGGGTCCGGTGAATGTGAAGTGGTCGATAGAAGAGTTTATCGCGCGCTACAACGATAACGATAAAGAGTTTGTCGGTTCCATCAGTAGCGATGGATTGTTTACGCCGGCTGGTGAAGGCCCTAACCCGCAGCGAAGGTTTACCACTAACAACACAGGCGACGTTTGGATTGTCGCGACGTTGCAGGACAAAGATCCCAGCGTCGCGCCGCTTGTTTCCAAGAGTTATTTAGTTGTTACTGTTCCCGTCTACATGAAGTGGGATCAGCCGGAGATTTCTCAATGAGTACCGCCACAGTTCCATATCAACTAGGTGAATATCACCCGTTTCGCGCCGGTGACCGCGACTTTATCTACTTAGTTCCGAGCGGCGGAATTTTCGAGTTGACGCCGGCCGTTTCAACCGCGTTGGAACACGTTCGGCAAAGCTCTCGAAGCCGGCCAGAGATTGCCAGCGAATTAATGGGTGCTGGATTTTCAGAAAGTTTTGCTGAAGAAGTAGTGGAGGATTTAGTAGATTCTCATCTGCTGGTGCCGCCAGAGGGTATAGAAGCCCAGTATTCAGAGCTGCCGGAACATTTCCCTTTGCAATCAATGGTGCTGAACCTGACGAATCAGTGCAATCTTTCTTGCAAGTACTGTTATGAGTACGGCGAAGACAAGGTTGCCACGCCGGATGGTAAGCCGAAATTTATGGCGTGGGAGACGGCTCAGGAGTCAGTCGATTATTTCTTCAAGGAGTCAGCTGGGCGCAGCGGAATACATATCACTTTCTTTGGTGGGGAGACGCTGATGAACTTCCCCCTTTTGAAGAAGGTGGTCTCTTATGCGACGGACAAAGCGGCGGCGGAAGCAAGAAGCGTTGATTTCAGCCTAACGACTAACGCAACTCTGCTCACACCGGCCATCATTGAGTTTCTGGCAGAAAACCGTGTGGGAGTCACGGTCTCCATTGATGGTCCGCCGGAAATGAATAAGCTACGCGTCTTTGCTAATGGCCGGCCCAGCTACGACATCATTGCGCCGAAGATAAAGCAGTTACTCGCACAGCATAAAACTCGCCCGATTGCAGCCCGCGTCACGCTGACTGCGGAAGTGACTGAGTGTATCAAGATCTTCCGGCATCTAACTCAGGATTTGGGCTTTCACGAAGTTGGCTTTGCGCCTGTCACCAGTTCTACGAAAACGCTGCATGCAATAGGCAATAACAACATGCACAGTATCCTGCGTCAATTTTGTGAGTTGGCGGATGAGTATCTCGGCTATGCTCTTCAAGGGCGCCAGCATGCGTTCTCAAACGTCAGCGACACGATTGCTGAGTTACATGAGGGAGTCAGCAAATCTCATCCCTGTGGCGCCGGTCTAGGCTTGGTTGGGGTTGGACCTTCCGGCGATATATCGCCCTGTCACCGGTTTGTGGACTCCGATACGCATAAAATGGGCCACGTCAGTACGGGGATTGATCGGACTCTTCAGGCTGACTTCCTTTCGCGGGGGCACATCAAGACCAAATATGATTGCCATACCTGTTGGGCGCGCCCGCTTTGCGCAGGTGGTTGTCACCACGAGGCGTTCGTTCGCTACGGGGATACCGGACACGCCAACCTGCATTACTGCGACTGGATTCGAGAATGGACGGATAAGTGTCTTCAGGTATATGGGTCCATCTCCGTTCAAAATCCGGCGTTTTTAGGTCATTTCGGTAGGAGAAAAGCTTCGTGAAGCATCTTCGAGCCATCAATGTGAAGGCACGCCGCGTAGACCAAGAGGTAGAATCCACACGGGCCGATGTTTTTGCGTTACAGCAGGGACCAAACAACTCACGGCCGCAGGCAGTACCGCACTATCCGGTTGGCTGCACGCTGGTGTTTTCGCCCGGATGGGAGGTGGATTCGTCCGGCGGGACAGCGGGTTTGTGCCAACCGGCAGAACGCGATCTTTACGATTGCTACGCTACCTGTTTTTGGCCAGCACAGGTACCCGACCATCTGAATAATTACCCGGATTGGACCAAGAAGTGTGCTGCGGCGACTAAAGACTGGCGCAACATTGAGTTGGTGTTCCCCTGATCTAAACCAATGACGAAGCTTCTCTCATTAACAATTCTGGCGGCATGTTTGCTGCCGGCGAAAACCATGTTGTATCTGGGCACGTGGCCCAGCCAGATCATGGTCATCGATGAAAGCGATTACCAGATTGTCAAGCACATTCAAATGAAAACCGATGTGCCAAGAAACTTAGTCCTGACGACGGATCGCTCCAAGTTGATCGTAGCGACGATCAAAGACACTGGTATTGAAACCATTGATCTTGCAAAAGGTGAAGTGATTGATTCTTTCACGCTTGGTAGTGCCAATAAGCGTGTCTCTCTGGCTGGCTTAGCTGTTGACCCTACCGGAAAGTTTCTCTATACCAACATCACTGTTTCGAGCAAGCTAATTGACCGTTGGGAGATTAGCGAACCGAAACTTTCGCTGATTGACCTGACGCAACACATGATAGTAAAGGAAGTAGAGGTTCCCGTCAGCGAACAACAACAGGCCCAAGGCGGCTATCGCGGTGGTAACTACCGGGTGTCGCCTGACGGCAAATTTCTTTACCAATTTGGTAACGCGATCAACATCTACGACACATCGAGCTTGAAGAAGGTTCAGACTATCGATCTGACTAAGCCGACTTTCCCAGGAATGGAAAATGTTACCTTTGCTCCCGAGGTTGATCCGAATGATGATGCGAATACGCTGACCGGCATCTTCAACACCGAAGATCCTGTTGTACATCGCCAAGTCTTCGGGATGGCCACGTTTCACTTGAACGAGCGGAAATTCGAGTTCACGCCCATCGGTCCGGCGGTTCAAGGCGTCTCGAATATTCGGTACACTCCCGATCATAAGAAGGCATTCGCAGTAGCCATTACTGGAACTCACGGTGACCGCCATTGCGAGTTCTGGGGCATCGATGTGCCGAACGTGAAGCTGGTCCAACGCCAGGAGTTTGCCTGTCGGCCGCGTTTCTCATTCGCAACATCTTCTACAGGGAATGACCTTTTCATCTACTCTGCTGGATTCGAGCTGGAAGTGTATGACGCTGCTTCGATGAAATTACAGAAGACGCTCAGCTTAGACGCCGATATCACGACGCCTATGGTCACCGTCATTTCGGCTCCCGACACACGGGCTGCTCGATGATCGAGGCTTTGCCATGCGGTCCTGTCGCGTAGCTGTTATCGACAGCGGAGTACATCAGGGGCATCCCCATATCGGCAATGTCATCGGGGGCGTGAACATTCGCCAGGATGGCAAGCTGGACGATTTCACTGACCGGATTGGACACGGCACGGCTGTGGCAGCTGCAATTCACGAGAAAGCTCCCGCGGCTGAACTCTTAATCGTGAAGGTGTTTGAAAGGTCACTAGCGGCTAGCGTTGATCAGCTAATCGATGGCCTCAACTGGGCTCTGGATCACGGCGCTGAGGTCATTAATCTGAGCTTAGGAACAGCGAATCCAAAGCATCAAAGGCGGCTTGCCCGGGTTGTCGGTAAGGCGCTCGGCCAGAACATTCGAATCATCAGTGCGAGGCAAATGTTGGGCGTCTCCTGCTTCCCTGGCTGCATGGATGGGGTGTTGGGCGTGTACGCAGACGCTCAGGTGCCGCGAGATCAGGTCCGCTTTTGCGAAGGTCATGCGATTGCCTCTCCCTATCCCAGGCCGATTCCCGGACTTCCTCCAGAGCGCAACCTGTCTGGCGTTAGTTTCGCAGTAGCGAATGTGAGCGGCTTTCTCTGTGCGCAGATTCTTTCCGAGCGAGAAGTTGCAGGAGCGTGTTGACGTGAAGAATCCAAGCAACTCAATTCTTCCTGTTCGCCAATACGTACGGGCCTCAGCTTTCTTGCGTCCCTACCGCCGAAAGTTTGGGCTGCTATTTGGCATGGGACTCGTTTCGACCTGTCTTACGCTGGCTCAGCCTTACTTCACAAAGCTGCTTATTGACGATGCGCTGGTGCGTCATAACATGCATAGTCTCTGGATACTTGCCGGCTGGATGGCGGTCTGCAGCGCACTTGCGTTCGCGTTTGGAATCATCACCACGCGTTCGTATACCCGGTTGTCAGCAAATATCCTGTTCGACATGCGATCCGCTGCGTTCCGAAGACTGCAATTGATGTCACCGCAGTATTTTGCCAGAACCAAGACCGGTGACATCGTCTCGCGCTTGAACAACGATATCGGGGAACTCCAGCGTTTGACGTCGGACACGCTGCTGTCCGTACCCTCGAATGTTCTCTTCTTTGTGGGTAGCGCCGCCATGATGGTCTATTTGGATGCTCGCCTTTTCCTGGTGAGCGTCGGATTGTTGCCGGTAGGGATCTGGGCGATGCGGCTGTATCAAGGCCGTTTGCGAGCGCAGGTGCGGCAATTACGTGAACAGAGTTCGGGGATTGGAAGCTTCTTAATTGAGGCAATTCTCGGCATGCGCGTGGTGGTGTGCTCGAACGCCCAAGAGCGAACGAACGTGGCGTTTGAGAAGCGAAATAAGAACTTTGTGCAGAGCCTCTTGCAAATGCAAGTAACGTCTTTTCTGGCGGGAGCTTTTCCGGGAGCTGTATTGACGCTGGCCATTTCCTGCCTTTTTCTGCTGGGCGGCAGAATGGTCGTTCGCGGGACTCTCACCATCGGTGGGTTGATGGCCTTTATGGCGTATTACTCGCGCCTGCTGTCGCCCGTGCAAAGCTTCATGGGCACTTACTCGGCTCTGGTGACAGGATCGGTATGTTTAGAAAGAGTGTTTGAACTGCTGGACGCACGTCCCGAGGTGACAGAAGTTCCGCTTCCGATTCCGATGATCTGCGCTGAAGGCAGGATCGAATTCGAAGGCGTGAGCTTCGCGTATGGCAAGAGGCAGGTTCTGCATGATCTTTCGTTTTCTATAGCCTCCCGATCAATTTGTCTCCTGGTGGGGCACAGCGGGGCCGGCAAGTCCACCGTTGCCGATCTTCTGTTGAGGTTTTATGATCCTTCGCATGGCCGAATCACGTTGGATTCTGTGGATATTCATACTCTTTCATTCGGGGATCTGCGCCGCGCGGTCTCAGTGGTCGAGCAGACGCCTTTCTTGTTTCACACCACGATTCGTGAGAATCTGCTGTTTGCGTCGCCGGAATCGTCCAGAGAAGAGTACGAAGAGGCTGCGCGGGCTGCCGGCATTGACGAGTTTATTGAGACCCTGCCAGAGCGTTACGAGACCGTTGTTGGGGAAAGAGGCCTTTCGTTATCGGCCGGCCAGAGACAGCGGCTGGCCATTGCCCGCGCCTTACTGAGAGAACCATCTGTGCTGATTCTGGATGAGCCAAGCGCGGCACTAGATCCGGCAGCCGAACTCTCGCTGGGCACGACGCTGAAGGAGCTTACCTGCAGGTGCACTGTCTTAGTGATTACTCACCGTCCGGCTTTTTTAAGCCTTGCTGATCACGTGATTGTTCTCGAGGAGGGGTTGGCTATCGAACATGGCCATCCACGAGATCTAATGTCGAACTCGGAGTTGGCCCGCCATTTCCATCCAGCAACCGCTCAGTTGTCAGAGCCTGAAAGAGAAAGCTTATACCTGACTGTGCGGTAAGTCCGGGACGAGAATGTCACAAATGGTTGCAATTGATGGAAGCGGGGTAGCGGCGTGCTGCTGCGCTCAACTATTGCAAACAAGCGGGAGGGACATATCGGTGAGACCGGAGAGCCGCAACGGCGGTCCAGTGCTGATGCTGAGCGAGCAGACGCAAAAGTTGTTGGTCGACGTGTTTGGGAAGAAGTTAGTCTTCCGAGACTCGATACCGGTCCGCCGGCGCTTTGTGCTTTGGGGGAAGGGCTCCCAAGTTGCAGTGCTGCCGCATTCCGGACTCGTGATGGCGGAATCGGCCTTGCTTGCGGAGCTCTGGGCCTTAACGTCTAACGGGCGTGATTACAAGAGTTCTCGAGCGGGCTTATCGGATTGGCAGATCCTATCGAGTGGAAAGGGGCCGAGGTCCCATGTGCATCGTTTCGGCACGCGTGTTGCTAGGGCGAGCGGAGTGAGGCTTAAAGCCGGCGTGCCTGAGGATGCTTGCTGGACGGAATCTCTTGAAGCTGGGTGGCTATTTCTCGTCCCCTGTGGAAAGGGACGTGGTTCCTTGGTTTCCGTTGGCGGCTCGCCGGCAGAACTTATGGAGGGGAGCCGCTTGATCTCTGATCAGATCGAAGCTATCGAGGATTCCAAAGGAGAGTTCGCGGCCTATCCAAGAATCAACACTCCATTGTGTGAAGACGGTTGGATTTCCTGCGGGACGGCGGCGGTGGGCTTCGATCCGATTTGCGGCGAAGGCGTAGGCAATGCCGTACGGGAGGCGATCCTTGCCTCTGCAGTGATCGCCGGCACAGAGAAGGGACTAGATCCGGGCGAACTGTTAGCGCTGTACTCGTCCCGTTTGATGAACGGCTTTTCCCGTCACCTCAAGCTATGCCTGGACTTTTACCGATCGGCTTGCCAAAGCGATTGGTGGCAGGTAGAGCTGAGCTGCTTGGAGGAAGGACTTGCCTGGGCTCATCAACAGCTGAGCGGCGTGGAGCAACCAAAGTATTGCCTGGCCGGATTCGAGCTTCAGCAAGTGGGTTGATAAAGCCGTGACAATACGCTCTCGCCGCCTTTTCCTGTTATTGGTGCTGGCCACTGCAAGCTCGTGGGCAGCTGAGCCCCTCATCGGCACATGGAAGCTGACAAGTCAAGTAATCAATGGTCAGAAGATCACAACGGACGATCTTACTCTCCGTGTCTATCCATCCGGCGATGGACTGGAGTTTGCTTACTCTATCCCATTGAATAACGTACACTTCGTCAGTGCGAGATTCACATCGGTGCACCTGGATGGAAGTAATTCAGATGTAAAGGATGCGCAAGGAAAGAAAGTGGGCACTGTAAAGATCACTAAATCCGGACCGTCGGAGTACAAGGCGATCATTGAAGGTCTGAACCGGCCAACCGCATCCGCCAAGATGATGGTTTCGACTGACAGAAAAATGCTCACTTCGGAATCAACAGCAAATGTGCCCGGTAAAGGCGCTACCACGACTCTTCAGACGTTCACGCGGTACTAAGTCGCTTGTTACGCCTGGTTAACCTTCAGATACATATATGGCTTGGCCTAGTGCTTGCGTTGTACTTAATTGCCATTGGACTTACTGGGTCTATTTTGGTTTTTCGTGAAGAACTAGAAACCTTATCC
>CAXUCT010000233.1:0-5981 GCA_964249415.1 uncultured Bryobacteraceae bacterium
TTAGCTTCTCAGGCTGCCGGCTTTTGCGGCGCTTTCGTCGGGGCGTTGCTCGCTCCGCGGCAGAAGCGCACGGTTCCTCCATCCGCGAAACATACTAATCTGGGCACTCCTGAGAAGTCTTAGGCCTCGTACTTCTCCCGTTATTTAGGCGCTGCGTGAACTTGATTGAAGCGGAAGCGTAACCGGCTGCCATCCAACTGCTTACGGACCGATGCAAATATAGGTTCAGGGCAAAAGAGGATCTATCGGTGAAGACTTCAGAAATTCTCCAGGGATGGCGCAAAATTCTCAAGGGTGAGCGGCCGTCCCTTTCGATTGAGATTACGCGTGAATGTCCGCTGCGGTGCCCCGGGTGCTATGCCTACGAGGACGCTCATTTAGGCGGTGGGGTGACTTTACGCGAACTAAACGACCGTAAGGGACAAGAATTGGTGGATGGTGTACTGGAGGTGGTGGACCGGCTCAAGCCACTGCATCTTTCTATTGTCGGGGGCGACCCTTTAGTACGTTACCGCGAGTTGGAGACGATGGTGCCTCTACTGCTCGCGCGTGGCATCCATGTGCAGATTGTGACCAGCGCGTTCCGCCCCATGGCCGCGGAATGGGCAACGTTGCCTCACATGAATATTGTGGTTTCTATCGACGGCTTGCAGCCCGAGCACGATGTACGGCGCAAACCCGCGACCTATGATCGCATTCTAAAAAATATCGCGGGCCAGAAGATTACGATCCATTCCACCATCACGTCGCAAATGATGCAGAGGCCGGGTTATTTGCAGGAATTCCTTGAATTCTGGACGCCTCGCCCTGAGATCCACAAAGTTTGGTTCAGCATCTTCACTCCGCAAATAGGCGATGACCTACCCGAGATATTGTCTCCGCGAGAACGCGCTGACGCCATCCGGGATCTCCTGGAACTGCGCAAGAAGTTCCCGAAACTCGACATGCCTGAAGGCTTAATCCGGCAGCTTGCAAGTCCACCCCATGGACCGGAAGACTGCGTATTTGCCCTTACAACGCGGACAATCTCGGCAGACTTGAAAACGAAGATCACCCCCTGCCAGTTCGGTGGGAATCCGGACTGCCAGTCTTGTGGATGTATCGCGTCTATGGGCTTAGCGGCAGTTGCCGCACACAAGTTAGGCGGTGTGATTCCAGTAGGAGCCATTTTTAAAGCCTCTATTAAGATTGGGCAGTTTAGGTCAAGACACCTGACCGAGCCACCCCCCCCGGTGCAGCCGCTGCGAGTGCTGCAATAAAAAGTACAGGCCATCTGTCGTTTGCATAGAATGACCACTTTCGCTATAAGCAACCAAAAGACATAATTAGTAACAGAACAGTTTGTTTTTTCGCAAGGCTTGCTGTACACTGAATCTGCCTTCGGCTCCGCGTGCATGCTGAAACACAAACCTGACCGCCTGCTTGCTGAGGAGCGACGCCGAGAGATTCTCGGCGTCCTGGGCCAAAACGGCAGGATCACGGTCGAGGAGGTTGTGAAGCGGTTCGGCGTTTCCGCTGTCACCGCGCGTAGCGATCTGGATGTGCTGTCAGAGAGCGGGGCTCTGATTCGCTCCCACGGCGGCGGCATTCGTCCGTTGACCGCGACTCCCGAGCACCCGTTGAAGGTGCGCGAAGGCATGCATCAGCAAGAGAAGGTGCGCATAGCTGAAGCTGCCGCTCAACTCATTCGTCCGCGGGAGACTGTGATTCTCTGCACGGGATCTACATCGGCCGCATTAGCCTCTCAAATTAGGCGCAATCCGGTCGAAAACGTCACAGTAATTACCTACGCGCTGGATATAGCTACCAGATTGGCGGACTTGCCCAATCTATCGCTTTTTATGTTGGGGGGTTTCTTGCGCCAGCCCTCCTCGGCCTTTGTGGGTCCTCATGCCGAACAGATGATGCATTCTCTCCACGCCGATCATTGCTTTCTCGGTACGGTGGGGCTGAATGTAGACACAGGATTGACAACGCTCGATGTAATGGAAGCGCAGCTCAATCGCACCATGATTGAATCGGCCGCGCAGGTGACAGTGCTGGCCGATTCCAGCAAGTTCGGCCATCGCAGTCTGTCCGTGATCTGTGATTTCCGGTCGGTCCACAGAGTGATCACCGATACTGGAGCCCCGGATGAGATGGTGGAAAAGCTGCGGTCCCGTGGCGTTGAAGTCGTGCTGGCCTGACTATATTCTTCGTTTGCTTACTTTTTGTTGTTGACACCGCTTTTGTTTGAGATTACAATTCCGAACAAGCCTCAGAGTCTTTAGCTGTCCAGTCTCGGCAGCCTACAACAAGGAGTTATCAATGCGGCACATCGCTTGGCACGTCGCTTTCCGAAGCGCACGCGTTCTGTCCGTTCTATCGTTGTTTGCACTACTGTTCAATCCGCAGCCACTCCCGGCGCAGGAAGTAACCGCCGGCATTAACGGCGTGGTCACCGATCCAACCGGCGCCGCCATAGCCGGAGCCAAGGTCACAGCCAAAGATCTCGACCGCGGGACAACATCCCCCACCGTGACCGGAGGCGATGGCGCCTATAGCTTACCGCGCGTGCCGATCGGGCGTTACGAAGTGAGGGTGGAAGCTCCGGGCTTTCAGACGGCCGTTCATTCCGACATCACGCTGGTCCTCAACCAGGTGGCTCAGGTCAATTTTCAGATGCAGGTGGGCAACGTGAATCAGACGGTGGAAGTGACCACCGCGCCGCCATTGCTTCAGACGGAGAGTACGGAGGTGGGTACGGTCATCGATGCCCACGCGGTGGTGAGCCTCCCGCTCGAAACGCGGAATTACAATCAACTCACACTGTTGACGCCGGGCGCCGTGACTACCAGCCCCTCCTCATTCAATACGGGCCAGGCGACGTTCAACAGCGGCCGACCGTATATCAATGGCAATCGGGAACAGGCTACCTACTATCTGCTCGACGGGATGGAGAATATTGAGTTTGTTAACAACGACGTCGCCTTCTCACCAAACGTGGACGCTATCCAGGAATTTAATCTGATCACCAGTAATCCGAGCGCCGAATTCGGCCAATTCATGGGAGGAGTGATCAGTGTCAGCACCAAGTCCGGCAGCAACCAGTTTCACGGCAATCTGTTTGAATTCATCCGCAACGACAAGCTGAACGCGAACGAATGGTCGAACAACTTCACCCTGCAATCAAATGGACAGCCTACTCCCAAACCGTTGCTTCGCTGGAACGAGTTTGGAGGAACGCTCGGTGGACCGATTGTGAAAGACAAACTCTTCTTTTTTGTCGACTATCAAGGATCGCGTTACGACACGCCAGCAAGCCCTACCACAATTACTACGTTTTCACAGCTTGAGCAAAGCCAGCCGGGCAACTTCTCCGACATTCCGGGTATTGCGCTGCATTATCCAGGTACGAAAACTCCCATTCCCGGCAACAACTTGAACAACGCGAATAAGTGCGCCAGCGCGCAGCAGATGAGCTTGAACTCCACTGCAGCGGTGCCATGCGTGTACATCAGCCCAGTGGCTTTGAAGCTGTTCAGCGCATTTCCAACCGCCACTCTTGGCGGGACCAATGGCGGGACATTGAACAATGCGATCAATACGCAGCACACCTATACTAATGGAGATCAGGGCGATGCCAAGGTCGACTGGTCGCCGACGGACAAGGACCGTGTTTTTGGCCGCTACTCGCAGCAGTACGTGGCGCAGCCCACGATCAATAGCCAAGCGCTGTTATACAGCAGCAATGGAAACAGTATCTTTCCGCTGTATCAGGGAGTGTTGGGCTACACGCGGACGTTCAGCCCTACGTTGGTGAACGAGATTCGGGCCGGCGTCAATTACTTTCCGGCGGAAGCGAATGTTCAAAGCGTGGGAGCGGCTAATTCTGGCAATCTGGTGCCAGGCGAGCCTACGTCCTTCTTGCCGGGCTTCTTCTTTTCAGGCGCTCCGATTGGCGGCGGCTCAGGAAGTCCCGCGTACGGGACGGTGGACGCACCCGAAGTGTTCCACCAAACCTCCATTCAGTTCGACGACACGGTGATCATCAGCAAAGGTACGAATACGATTCGGACTGGCTTCCAATTCAATCGCTACCGCAACGACTATATTCCGGCGATCACAAACGACGGAGTGGCCGGTCAGATCGGTTTTTCCGGCGGCTACACAGGTAACGCGGAGACAGACTTTCTGTTGGGTCTGCCGGCGTCTATCGGCTTATCGCAAGGAACCACTGGAACTGTTGGTCAACGGAACAGCGCCATCGGCGCGTTCGTTCAGGACGATTGGCGTGTAACGCCGAAACTGACGGTGAACTTGGGACTGCGTTGGCAGCTCTTCACGCCGCTGACCGAGGTTGACAACCGTATGACGAACTTTCAGGAGGGCACCGGCGCCATCGAACTCGCTGGACAGAACGGCAACAGCCGCGCGCTCTACAACCAGTACAACGGCATTGCGAATTTCCTGCCACGAGTGGGGATTGCCTGGAGCCTGAACAGTAACACGGTGGTCCGGGCCGCTTTCTCTCGCTCCAGCTTCCAGGAAGGAACTGGCGAATACAACCGTCTCGCGACCAATGCTCCCTGGAACAACGATTTGTCCTACACTTCAACACCCGGTGCAAACGGGGCCGTGCCCGCCAATCAAATTTTCCTCGATCAGGGATTCACATCGCTTGCAAGTGCGCAAACAGGCGTTCCGTGTACAGTAGCCACGGTGACGTCGGCGCCGGCATCGTGCTTCGCCGGAACAAGAATACACCTGCAAGATCCGAACTACCGTCCGGCCATTTCCAATCAGTGGAACTTTACGATTCAGCATCAGTTTGGGAGATCGCTGACGGCGCAGGCGGGCTATGTCGGTCAGCATAACGATCACTTGGCCGATATCGTGAATGCTGGACAGAGCGTCATTGTATCCACCAACCCATTGACCTTGCAGCCCACTCCTTACTTCGCGGGCAATCCGGCAATCCTAGCCGACAAACCCGGACAGATCCGGCTGAACGAAACCACTGGAAAGGCAAATTACGACGCTCTGCAGCTCAGCGTGCAGCAGCGCGTGAGCAACGGTTTGGAATTCCTGATGAACTATACCTGGTCGAAGTGCCTGACCAACAATCAGGGGTACTACGCCAGATACGGCGATGCCGGCCCAAGCCAAGCCAGCAACGACGTGAGTTTTCAGGAGTACGCTTATAACATCAATCTCGATTACGGCTTCTGCGATCACGACGTGACGAACGTCTTTAACGGCTATCTCACTTACAATCTGCCGTTTGGCAAGAACCGGCAGTTTGGCAGCAACGCAAATAAGATCGTCAACGCTATCTTAGGCGATTGGCAAGCGAGCACGGTTTTTACGGTGCATGGCGGATTCCCGATCTCGATGTTATATTACGGCTTTGATCCTACCGGCGCGTACTTTCAACCCCGGCCGGACTGCAACAGTCCGTCGCGCCAGACGCCTTACAAGGAGTACGGCGGCGGTGGCTATATCTGGTTCGATCCCAGCACGATGTCGGCTCCTCCGCCTAATCGTTTCGGCACGTGCGGTATCTCGACCGAACGTGGCCCCGGCCTGAAGCAAGTGGATATAGGCCTATCGAAGTTCTTTCCCATTACGGAAAGAATGAACGTCGAATTCCGCGCTGAAGCCATCAACGCCTTCAACACGCCTATCTTTGTGCTGAATGCTTATTCAGTGGACATATTCGGCGGCTCGGGAGAAGGCGTGGTGAACACGTCCAGAGGAGCGCGCAACTTCCAATTTGGTCTTAAGCTCGGTTTCTAAGCGAGTAGCGGAACGCGATAGTCTGAGGGCAAGTGCAACTGATGTTTCACTTGCCCTCACCCACAACTGCACCACTCCTGCGGGGCGAACATAAGGCGAAAACAGTGTTATGCTGATTGCTAAGAAATGTTGCCCCACCCGGCCCTTGAAAAACTCCGTGAACGGCTTGGCTGTTTGGAAGAGACGCAGCGACGGTTTTCGCG
>CAXUCT010000233.1:5991-7264 GCA_964249415.1 uncultured Bryobacteraceae bacterium
TTGCAGAGGCAGTGGATCGCTGGATGCCTCACGGCGGTCTGCCGGCTGGATGCATTCATGAAGTAAAGGGCGCGAACCTCGCCAGTGCTCTAGCCTTCTCTTCGATTCTGTCGGCTCGCCTCGCTGGAGAGCAAGGCAATATCGTTTACATCGCGTCCGACCGTTCTTTGCATCCACTCGGTCTTCTTCCTTATGGAATGAGACTAGATCAACTTCTTCTTGTCTCGGTGCGACGATCACAGGATCTTGCCTGGGCGGTGATGGAAGCGCTCCGATGCTCGCAAGTGAGTGCGGTCATAACAGTACTGGATGGCTTGGACCTTACAGCTTCTCGCCGCCTGCAACTGGCAGCGGAAAGCAGCGGAGCAACGGGTTTTCTTTTAGGCCACGTTACTTCGGCGCCCATCGCCGCACCCATTACACGATGGAAGGTTTCCTCCCACGTTGGGAAGCCAGGACAAAGGTTCGACGAGCCGGCGTGGATGCTCGATCTTCTCTATTGCCGTGGTGGACGGCCGGGAAGTTGGGGTATCGAATGGCGTGATGGACGGCTGAGCGCTTTATTCGATTCATTGGCCGCGCAAACCACGCGCCAGGCGCTGGCAGGATGAGATGGCAAGGCGTTTTCTCAGTCTCTTCTGCCCCGCCATTCCCAGCGATCGACTCAGGCAACTCGTCGAATGGTGCGACCGTTATTCGCCATTAGCGGCAGCCGATGGGAGCGACGGCATCATTCTGGACATTACCGGCTGCACTCATCTTTTCGGTGGAGAAGGGACGCTCCTCCTCGATCTGCAGCGGCGTCTTCACCGGGCGGGCATCGAAGCACACGGGGCCATCGCCGATGCATGGGGCATTGCCTGGGCCTTGGCACGTTATGGAAACAGGTTTATCGTTCACGGAGAGAATGCCGTTTCGGCGCTGGCCGATTTGCCCGTGGAGGCGCTCCGGCTTCCTCAAGAAATTGTTCTCGAGTTGCGAAGGCTGGGCCTCGCTAGCATCTCCGCGTTAAGAAAAATTCCGCGCCGGTCGTTGGCTGCGCGCTTCGGCTCCACTCTACTTTGGCGTCTCGATCAGACCTTTCACGGAGCTGAAGAGCCGTTGACGCCGTGGCGGCCGCCGGCGCCACATCGAGCGTCACGAATTCTTGCCCAGCCGGTCTCGACAACCGGCGCAGTGGAATACGTGCTGCGTGATCTGCTTGGGGAGGTCTGTGAACGGCTCGAAAAGACTCCTCTCGGTTCGCGGCACATGGACCTGGCTTGCGACCGGG
>CAXUCT010000234.1:0-7223 GCA_964249415.1 uncultured Bryobacteraceae bacterium
GTCGGACACTGCGCGCAACTCCCGGCACGCCGCCATCCCCCCCATTCCGGGCATGTTCAAATCGAGCAGCACCACATCCGGATTGAACTCACGCAGGATCTCCAGCGCCTCTTCGCCGGTTCGTGCCTCATACGGCTCATAGTCATTGGACGTGAGCGCAGTGCGCATCACGCGCCGGATCTGCGGCTCATCATCGACAATCAAGACGCGCCCTGCACTCATATCTGGTGCGGCGTCAGTTCCGGTTTTTCGATCGAGACGTGCAACCGAATGAAGAACTCAGAGCCTTGCCCGATCTGGCTGATTACTCCGGCAGATCCGCCATGCGCTTCGAGGATTTCTTTGGCGATAGCAAGGCCCATGCCGGTGCCCTGCACGGCAGAACGATCTCCGTGGCCCCGGTAAAACTTGTCGAACACGCGGCCTTGCTCAAGTTCCGTCAACCCATGACCATGATCTCGCACCGAGATTGTCACCATCCCATCCGTCTCCAGGGCGGATACGGTCACTTTCGACCTGGATGGACTGTACTTCAATGCGTTATCCAGCAACTGCTTCAAGGCTTGCACAATTAGTTCCTTATCTGCAGAGACAAATGGCAAGCCCTCTGTATGAGTTTCGATGCCGTGTGATGCTGCGCAATCGCCGAGGCTGGCGATCGCTGCCTGGACGAGATCGTCTACAGAAAGGGGCTGCGATTCAAGCTGCAGCTTTTGCGCGTCGATTCGCGCCAGGTGTATGGCTTCCTCCACAATCCGCCGCACGCCAGACGCTTCCTGCTGGACTACTTCGAGCAGATCGTGCTGTTGCGCAGGAGAAACCTTGAAGGGATGGAGCAGCATGGCGGCCGCCGCCTCAATGGCGGTGAGCGGAGTCTTCAGATCGTGCGCTAAGGCATCGATCATTACAGATTTAAGCTCTTCACTCTTACGTACCGCCTCGGCGCGGCTGCCCGCATCCCGCGCCTGCGCTTGCGCCATGCCCATGGCGATTGTGCTGCCTAAGGATTGCAGCGCGACTTCGCGCAGCTTCGTGCCGCGTAAGGCGACGCTTCCAAAAACCTTATTTCCCAGAGCGACCGGCATGACGATCAATTGATCGTCTTCGCTACGCTGGATTGACGCATAGCGGGCTGCGCGCCGCATGGTTTCGTCTGAGATCAAACTGTCTCTTTGAGACCGGTGAAAGGTTCCGTTCAGAAGCTCAAACAGCACTACCTCGCTAAACGGGAACAGCTCCATACATTTGTTGACGACTAACCGCTGCACGTCTTCGGCGCCATCGCTAAAGAGCATGGACCGGCTCAAAGCGTGCAGTTTTTCGGCTTCTCTTTGTTGCAAAACCAGCTCATCGCGCTGCCGCCGCAAACGGGACGACAGATCGGTGGCAATTAGCGAGACCGCCAGAAAAACGATGAGTACAATCCAGCCCTGCGGATCACCAATGGTGATGGACCCCACGGGCGGAATGAAGAAGTAGTCCAGGCATAGAGTCGCCCACACCGAAGCGATCACGGCCACAGGAAGCTTGGCATTAGCGCCAGTGATCAGGACGCTGAGCAGCAAGACAACTGCCGCCACGGTGGCATTCGCGTGAACCACGCGGTAGCAGAAAAACGAGAGCGCGAAAAGGGCCAGCAACGCTGCCAGCGCCGGCCGCGTTTTGGACAGCCTCCGGTTCATGTTCGTCTCTAGTTTACAGTGGGTTGCCTTTCCTTCCACCGCTACACTAGTCGCATGAACGCGCGTTTGTTAGCCGTAGCTCTGACATTTACTTTCCTGACGGCGGCACAGGACCTGCACCCCTCCGGGAACAGCATTCGCGCGCACGTGAAGTACTTGGCGAGCGACGAATTGGAAGGACGGGGCGTGGGCACCAACGGCGAGAAGCTGGCGACCAATTATATTGCTTCCCACTTACAAGCGGAAGGGCTGAAGCCCGGCGGGGACAATGGCACTTACTTCCAGCGCGTACCGCTTGTCGGGGCAACGGCCGATCCTTCTTCCACCATTACAGTAGCGGCAAAGAGCGGACCCGTCTCATTCCAATTCATCAAGGATTTCGTGGGAGCACCGACCTCTCAGCAGACGCAGAACGACTTTGATGCCGAAGCGGTGTTCGTAGGCCACGGCATCTCCGCTCCTGAGTTCGGCTGGGACGATTACAAAGGCGAGGACCTGACCGGCAAGGTATTGATCTACTTCACAAACGAGCCGCCTTCGCAAGACCCGGCTTTCTTCGCCGGCCCGTCATTGACTTACTACGGCCGTTGGACCTATAAGTTTGAGGAAGCTACACGCCGGGGCGCCGTTGCCGCTTTGATCATCCACACCACGCCCACCGCAGGGTACGGATGGAACGTCGTCAGCGGATCGGGCGGTCATGAACATCCGCAGTTAAAGCTAAAACCGGGCGGCGGAGGTCTGAAGTTCGCGGGGTGGGTGTCGCAATCGGCTGGCGCCCAGCTTATGGCGGCAACAGGCAAAACGCTGGATGAACTGCTAGCCATGGCGAATGACAAATCGTTCCGGCCAGTCCACTTGGGCGTGCATGTGCAAGGGCGCATCCCGACAACACTGCGCGAGATTGAGAGCAGAAACGTGCTGGGGCGCGTGGACGGAGCCGACCCTCAACTAACGTCGCAAGTGGTGCTGTTTACCGCCCATTGGGATCATCTGGGCATCGGCATCCCGGTGAACGGGGACAAGATCTATAACGGAGCAGTGGATAACGCAACCGGCTGCGCTTTGGTGCTGGAGCTGGCGCGCATCTGGGCGGCGCTCCCGCAGAAACCGAAGCGCAGTGGGCTGTTCTTGTTCGTGACGGCGGAAGAATCGGGGCTGCTGGGGTCCGAGTACTATGGCGAGCACCCCGAGGTACCAGCAGGCCAGACAGCCGCAGATATCAACTTCGATGCGCTGTATCCATTTGGCAAGACACGGGACGTCAGCATCACCGGCGCGGAGCGGACTACTCTGTGGCCGCTGATCGAGCGCGATGCTAAGCGGCTGAATTTGGAAATTAAGCCCGAGGCAGAACCGGGTCAGGGCCACTACTACCGCTCCGACCACTTCTCGCTGGCTCGCGTCGGCGTTCCTGCGTTCTCCATCTCTCAAGGCGTGGATTATGCCGGCAAGCCGTCTGGCTTTGGCCACCAGGTGTTTGAAGAATACAATTCCCAGCACTACCATCAGCCTTCAGACGAGTATCACGAGGACTGGGACGTCTCTGGAATGGAGCAAATGGCCAACTTCGGCCTGACACTAGGCTTGGACTTCGCGAACACGCCGAAGCTGGGAACGTGGAAGGCGGGCGACGAGTTCCTATCCGCTCGGCAGAAGAGCGGTGTTAACTAGAATCTCGCTGCGACTTCAGATCGGACCGGGTTTCCGCAGCTCGAAACGAGCTCACGCTGTTCTCTGGGAAAAGGTACTTTGCCACTACATAGAAGAGTCCCACTACGTTGACGGTGGTAGTTCCAAGAAGTGCGATCAGAACTCCTTCACTCAACCGGAAGAGATGATAGTGGCCTTCTGAAAAGCCCTGCAACAACACAATGCCGATTACCAGGATTAGCCAGATGCACGTCAGTACGTACAGCTTGGGAGCGAATGCCTTGCGTTGCCGGATGTCTTGCCTGACACTGTCGAGCTCGACTCTTAGCTTTTCCAGCTCAATGCGGAGTTGCTCTCTTTCGAGAGTCTCCGTTTCAAGGGACGTATCCTCGCCTGGCGTATGAGTGATCGCCCGCGGGGAAAGAACGCGAACGCTAGCTAAGTTAAGGTCGGGTCCGCTATCCGACGGGGGCTGCATCCTGCCGAGCTTGAACCTCAGTGTATTCGCGGATTAAAGAATCGTCTATTTCGCGCTTGCCCTGCTGCCGGGCAATGCTCCAAGGTGAACCGGGAAGATGCGTTAGGTTCGATAGTTGAATGCTGGTCAGGTGCTTATGCGACTCCCATATACGATCCAACAGCTCACGCGTGCTTTTGCTATCATCGGAGTCGCCAATAGCCGGCGTGGTTTCCGCCACATCGCCGGTAATGGGATCAAACTCGAACTTTCTGGCATGCTGTGTAATCGGGCTGCGGCCGAACTCCCGGAACGCCTGGTAAATATCGGCGATCACCGGACCGTAATCCCACGCTTCTACTCGCTGCTGGATCAGAGGCGAGCCAAAAATCGCCAAGTTCCACCCGTGGGCGAAATACACGAGTTTCTGTATACCCATCGGGTCTAGCGGTCTTCCTTCTTTGGCAGCCAGATCCAGGAAGTAGTTGGCTACTGCTCTTGCGTCGTATGCCATCTTCTTCTGTTTTCAATGCCCTCTAAGTCCATCGTAGAGACTTATTCAGTCAAACGCAAACCACGGACCGGACATACATACTCGTTTAGTGCAGTAATCGGGCTGCTGGTGTGATCTGGTACTGGACGCGGATTGTTGGACGATGCTTAAGCTCGGTCCGCAGCTTGCGACGCATTCACGGCGGCGCCAATGGCAGCAACCGTTTCTCCACCCTGCACCACTTCAATGGAATAGGCCTGTAAAGGGCTTAACTTCACCATCTCATTCAAGTACTCTTTCACCAGGGTCAGGTTCAAAAAGCGGGCGTTGAAGCCGGTCACAAAGAACTTTCCTGGTCCGGTCTGATGGACGCTGGTCGCAGTGGCGGCCGCCAGTGCCCGGTGCCACAATTTTACGAATTCCACGCAGCGCGCCTCGCCTGCTGCCGCTTGTTGGAATACTTCTTCGGGCTCCAGATCCATGAACCGGAGGCGCATAGCGCGGTGGCCCATAATGCCTTCCAGGTGGCCCTTGCCGCCGCACCCGCAAAACTGCTCCTTAGGATCAAGAGTCACCACCGAGTGACCAGCTTCCCAGACGCCATCCACGATCGGGTAGCGCCCGAAGCCAATGCCCGTCCCTAAGGTCCAAACTCGAATCAGACGATCCAGGTGGCCGCGCGTCGCCGCCAGTCCAGCTGCCATCGAATCCGCATCGTTGAAGATAGAGAGCGGCACCTTCCCGAACAAAGGCGTCAGGGCCTCAGACATGACCGCTTGCATGTTGAGGCCTTTAAACTGCACCAGGTTCGGCGAGTCCTCTACAATTCCATTTCGCACAATGCCCGGCATTCCCAGGCCGATGTAAGACGGCGGCGTGGAAAGGTCTAACTGCTGAAGAAGCTTAACGATTCGCTGAACAATGGTCTCAGCCGGGAACTGGCGTAGCGAATCTGTGTCCGGGCTGTCTCCGGAATCGGAGCGCAATGAGCCCAAAATCGCATTGCCGGAAACGCTAGCGGCGGACAGCTTCTCCGTGATTAAAACGCCAATGCCATGTTCCATGGGAATCCTACCTCAAACACGCGCCAACTTATTCAAGCCATTAAAGGCGGCTGCCTTGTAGCATTCGGCAAGCGTGGGGTAATTAAAGACAGTGTCGACGAAATAGTCCACTTTCCCCTTTAGAATCAAAACCGCCTGCCCAATGTGCAGCAACTCCGACGCGCCCTCGCCGATGATGTGAACTCCTAGCAACTCTAAAGTGTCGCGGTGGAAGATAAGCTTCAGCCGTCCGGTAGTGTCACCGCGGATCTGCCCGCGCGCAATCTCACGATAATATGCCACGCCGACTTCATACGGGACGTCTTCGTCGGTAAGCTGCTCTTCCGTCTTCCCAATGAAAGAGATCTCCGGAATGGTGTAGATGCCGAACGGGAAGTAACTTGGGTTGGAGGAAACCGGCACGTTGTAGGCGTGCGCGGCAGCAATTCGCCCTTGCTCCATGGATACGGAGGCAAGGCTGGGAAAGCCGATGACGTCACCCACGGCATAGATATTGGGCTGGGTTGTCTGATAATGCTCATTGACTGCGATGCGGCCGCGAGTATCCGCTGAAAGGCCGGCCGCTTCCAGGTTCAGCTCATCGACCGCGCCTTGTCTACCAACCGCATACAGCAGCGCCTCGCCCTGTACCTTCTTGTTACTCTCCAGGTACGCCGCTACGCCTGAGCCAGGAGTCTCCTCCACGCTCGAGACCTCTTCGTTCAGCCGCATGGTGACGCGATGATCCCGCAGGTGATAAGAAAGCGCCTCCACAATCTCGGCATCTGCAAACTCCAGCAATCGCGGCCGTTTCTCAATCAGCGTCACGCGCACGCCAAGAGTTGCAAACATGCACGTGTACTCGACACCAATCACGCCTCCCCCCACCACGATCAGCGTGCGGGGGATGTTCAGCATGTCTAGAATCTGGTCGCTATTAACAATCGTTACCGCGTTGATCGGGACTTTGGGGGAAGCGGAAGGCCTGGTACCCACGGCAATGACGATCTTCTCGGCGTGTATCTCGTTCCCTCCCCGTGAATTGGTTACATTCACGGTGGTTGCATCCTTGAAACTGGCCACCCCGGTCAGCACCTCAATGCCGTTGCGCGAAAGCTGTGCCTGAGTAACGTCTACCTCGGTCTTGATAACGTGCTGGACCCGAAACGCCAGGTCAGCCATCGTGATCTTTTCTTTGACCCGGTAGCTGACACCATAGATGTTCTGGTAGTTATAGCCGGACAAATGCAACACGGCTTCGCGCATGGTCTTGCTGGGAATGGTGCCTGTGTTGATGCAGACGCCGCCGATGACTTCCCGCCTCTCGATGAGCGCGACTCTTTTACCAGTCTTGGCGCCCTGAATGGCAGCTCGTTGACCCGCTGGGCCCGAACCGATCACAACCAAATCGTATTGGGACATCGAAAAAATTAACGTTTAGCTGCGTGTAGCGGCACTCGGCGCATCAGTGTGTCGCGGCGGCAACACTCCGAGTATATACTCCCGGCTGAGAGTAGGGGTTGATAACTTACAAGAACACCAAGTCTACTGCGTGCTTGTATCGGAGGTCTTTTGCTTTACGTTGTTGACGCCTTTACTGGTTTCGGAGGCGACTTTGTGGGTACCCTTTTTTACGCCGTGAGTTGTGGCGGTGGCGCCCTTCTTCACACCCTTTTCGGTGTTACTGGTGGCCTTTTTAGTAGCGTCCGCGGTGTTTGCCCCGGCTCTTTTTAGGTCGCTGCCGACTGTGTTCTGCGCGGGCATTAAAGCTGAACTCGCCAAAATCAGCGTAAGCGAAAGGAAAGCGATTTTCATGCCTTCATTCCAACACAGAAGGCACGCTCGACGCGCTTCATGCAAAGAAATTAATGACCGCCCTCCGTTTGAAGTGGCCG
>CAXUCT010000235.1:0-7219 GCA_964249415.1 uncultured Bryobacteraceae bacterium
GGGGGTGTGTCGAGGCCAGAAGCCGACATGTTTCCGACGCCTTCGCTCATTCGGCCCTCGATCAAATGCTTTGTTGAAACGACGCAGCATCGTGGAAAATCGCTTGTTGCGCATGATAGACAACAGGCGTTACGCTTGCAATCCTATGGACCTTTACAACCGCTCCATCGTTTCGTTTGTGCCCCGATCGCGGTGCTGTAAATGAACGGCGGCGAGGCAGAGCAGTTTATCCGGGATCTTTACGTTCACGTGCTGCGGCGGCAGCCGGGCGCGGTCGAACTTGAGCATTGGACCAAGCTGGCGGCCGGCACGCTAGGTGCAGAACGAATTTTTCGGGCTTTTCTGGACGGCAAGGAATACAAGGCACAGCACGGCGCGACCCCGTTTTTTGACCCGGGCAACTATCATTCCCCGATCGTCGATCCCAGTTCGGTGATCGCTTACCATGCGCGCACCTCCGTTCAATCCGACGCCGACCTGACCGGGGTTGAGTTGGATCGGGAGCAGATGCTGGCATTCTGGGACAAGAACCTCCCTTTCATTCGGCAAACATCCTTCGGTGAGCAGAAGAGTTCGTCCAACCGCTTCTTTTATGATGGCAGCCCTTATCCGTGGGGCGACGCCATCATGCTTCGGGCGATGATCAACTATTTCAGGCCGCAGCACATCATGGAGATCGGTTCGGGTTTCTCTACGGCCTGCATGTTGGATTCGGCGGATGACTGCCAGCACGACGATTTGCGGATCACCTGCATCGAGCCCTATCCAGACCGCCTGCACAGTTTGTTGCGTCCGGCGGATTACGAGCGCGTCACCGTGATTGCGTCGGGTGTCCAGGATGTTGAGTTGGAGCGGTTCGACTGCCTTGCTGCCGGCGACATTTTGTTCATCGATTCGACCCATGTGCTCAAGACGGGCAGCGACGTGCATTACGAGTTGTTCAGCATTTTGCCGCGGCTGCGGTCCGGCGTTTTGGTGCATGTCCATGACTGCCCGTTCCCGTTCGAGTACCCGGCAAAGTGGGTGTTTGAACGCAACTACTCGTGGAACGAGGCTTATGCGTTACGGGCTTTCCTGATGTACAATGGGCGGTTCTCAATCTTTTTTTGGAACAGCTACCTTGCTCGGACTTGCAGGCAAAAGTTACTGAATGATTATCCAAACTTCTTGAGAAATCCCGGAAGTTCGATCTGGATTACGGCGATATGACTTCAGCTCTGCGATAAAGTCCTTCAAATGGCCTAGATAAAGCAGTCGAGGATTCGAGTGACCTCGTCCACGTTAACGCTCCATCGCTTGTGCGCCACTGCGCGGTCTGTAGCATCTTCTCGCCCGAATATCACACCGTATTTATGGCCCATCGAGGCAATCAGGCGCGAGTGGGGTCGAATAAATGTATCGCTAGCTTCCAGCGTTACGACACGTGTTCCTGGGTTGGAGAACACTACGTTGTACAATCCTGCACCTCCCAACGCCACAACTGTTTTTGCGGCAGCAAACATGGCAACTTGCTCTGAAAACGAGTAATTTTCGGGCTCAATGATGCGAAAATCGCGCTCAAGAAGACGCTGAATGAGTTCTGATTCATTTTGCAGAACCCGATAGCTTTTTTTCTGCTGCGACCTTGCCAGCCTGGATATGAAGATGCGATCAATCTTGATGTCTGGATAGCGCAGCCGCCGTTCGGCGCTGATTTGACTATATATGGATTTGCTAAGATTCGAGTTGACCATGGATGTTGCCGAGTAACGCACCGTCATCAAGTCTCTGCAAAAATACGTTCGCCCGGGCTCATGAACCATGATGCGATCGTTAGAAATTCCAAGGTCATTAAGCAAAGCGCGTTGCCATACAGGGCCTACTCTGCATAAGAATTTCCTACTCGACCCGAATCCATGAAACAGGTTTGTTTTGGTGACCACCGTCGCTATCCATCTACCCCAATTATCAGGCTCGAGCGGTGTTGCTAAAAAAACTGGCTCATCTATCACTTCAACGTCTTGATTAATTAGGTTTTCTAGTGACAGGGACCAACTTTTATCAATCTCGGTTAAATTAGGTTTTGGTCCTGGATGGTTTGCCTGATAAGCTGGTTGCAGATAGCTTCTTAGAAATTGCGTTCGGAATAGCTGGCTCTCACAAGCCCATACACCGTTTTTGTCGAGTGTACTATTTTGCGCGAACAGAATGACGTTGTCGTCTTTGCACAGGTAAGTAGCTGGACGACGTTGTCGCTGTACTATCCAATCGCCTATGAGCTTGCCTGACAAATTGGTTACAAAATCTGGGGGGGTATGAAACCAGTCCACTTCTGGTTCAAGAGTTGCAAGCAAGCCAGGTATGGCGTTGGTAGTAGGTTCACGAAGGCAGAAACTCTTACCTCTGAACGTATCCAGTGCGTGTTTCATTCGGACTTATAGCCTATTAATTCAAGTAAGCTCGAACCTTGCTCGTAAAGTTTGTCTAACTCGGTGATCGGAAATACGGCACGTGTTGTCTCATTCTGGCGTGTCGGACCTTGACGATGGAAACTAAGCACTCCAGGCAAATCTCCGAAAAGAACGAGACGATCTGCTGGCACGTCCCTGATAGCCGAAGCTATGCTGGAAATATCCTGAAAGCGTGGATTAAAGAGGGGTGAACCTTCTAGACCCACTGCATCCCCTGTCGCACGACGTAGCGTCAGGTAATCTAAACATCTTGCAGGACCTAAGCCATCAGACTGGTCCCCTCTCCACATAGAGACAGTAACGCTATCTAAGCCGTCCATGGCTAGAAATACTTGCCGTTTGCGAAGGTAATCTACGAATTGGTCAGCATGCGTGCGGTCGTCCGGCGTGCCGCGCGAATAGATCCATCCGATCCGGTCTATATCAAACTCCAACTGGGTGTGAGAGAAGGCGCGTAAGTAGATGTCGGTGATCGTTCGGCAGTACTGGAGCCACGCGGCGTTTGAAAAGCCCGGCATATTAGACCTGAGTCCATCGAACGTAGGGTTGTCTTCTCCCAATATACCTGTGCTGATCCGAACTTTTGACAAGCCTGGGTGTCCATCGTAATGCGCCAGTAGTCCTACAAGGTGAGCTACAGCCTCAATAAAAGTCTTGTCCCAATAAACTGGAAAGATCGTGCCTCGCTTCTCCCAGGTTCTCACAGGGCGTACTGGAGCGATTGGTGGTGCCGCCATCGCAAAAGTTTGAATACGCGCTAGAATGTAATCGGGCGTCGGCGTTACGAAAACTTCCTCTCCATGGTCTAACTCAAACATGGGATGCCCGACAGTTGCGACGTCTAATACAACCTTCTTGCCTTTTGGCGACCAGAAATCGAGGGCGTGGTCAATGATAGAAAAATCCGGCTTTCCGCGAGGCATCACTTTGGACCAGTAGAGTACAAGGACCACACCGGACATTTCCGTAATTTGTGGGAAGTCCTCAGCAATTTGCGTCTTTTCGATCGTCACCGGGGATGACATGATCGAGTTATCAGCAAGCCGGCAAGGCGCCGGGTAGAAGAAAAGCTCTGGCCGCTTAAACGGTGGGAGAGCGGTTGCGCTCCGACAGTAAATTAAGCTGGTGGCCGCGCCACAAAAATTGAAAGCGCGTCGGCTTAGCCACCTACTCATGACCAAGCTTTCAAGACAAGGCGGCCTATCACCCTCGATGACGATGGAAAGCCCAGTGGTAGATTCACTGCTCGCTGCACTCTAACCATAGTGATCCGCCAATGAAGTGGCTAGCGCCGAGATTTAAAGCGGCTACCAGTTCTGCCTGTTCCCTAATGAAATAGTCGGTGAAGAACTTTACCCTAAAGCGTTTATTGAACATCAGAAAGGCGCGAACGGCATAAATCTCGTTCCACGACCAGCGTTTCCCAAATACCCACTGAGCCGGATATTCAAAGGGAAATTGTATATCATGGAAGTGGACCAGAACACCCGGCGCTAAAGTCGGTAGGATCGAGAAAAGCTCGTAATGGACATCGCTGCCTGTCTTGAGGACGTGTGATGAGTCTATGAATAGTATGTCCCCTCTCACCAGTTTCCCAAACACATCAACAGGCACGGTCTGGACTGTTTGCTCCAGTATTCTTACTCTGTCATGGTCGTGCGGGCGCAGCAGCGAGCGTAGCCGATCGGCGTAGGGGTCGATACATGTAAGGCGGAAGTCGTGCACACCAAGCATGTCCGCCGTATCCAGCATAACAGCCGAAGAAAAACCTGATCCTATCTCGATAATCTGTTTTGGCTTGGATGCATTGATCATGGCCATGAGTACTATGGCGTCCCCTTTGGGGTAGCGGCCGTCGTTGTAGTAGTATCGTGTGTGTCCCGTCGGCTCTTCCGTGAAAGGTGCGGCTTCAATGCAAGCCTGGTTTTGCAACCAGAAGGCGGTCATCTCGTCCAAGCTGAAGTTTATGCCAAGCAGGTCGGCGGCTTTCACTTGCGAAGATGCGGTCCAGTAATCCCTCACGGCCTCGGGATCGACCACCGGAGAGTAGAAGTGACCGGACGGGAATCCGGGCTGAACCCTATGCTTCTCGGCATACTCCTTGGAGTTCACAAACCGGCGAAACACTTCCCGATCAGGGATGCCTCGTGACAATACATCCACCCAGTTTTCGATCTCCCGCTGGCTCGGTTGTCTGAACAGAAGGTGCTCAAACAAGCTGGCGATAAACGCTTTATGCATATCGGATTGTTCGGAGGCGGCCGCCGCCGGCACATCCTTCGAAGCGCCACGACCGATTGCGGCTTCAACTGGGAGCGTCATGCAAGTCCACTTACGAATGACGTGTAGGTTGATCGAGGATAAGATAAGATTGCCGCCATCGCCTCGCAAAACGAGGCGGAAGGCGCATAGGCTAAGCCTTTGAGTAACGGATATAGCAGAAACGGTGGCGCTTCCTCATCGGGCGCTACCACGTCGAGATAACGCTCAACATTTTCGGTCACCACGACGTCAGGTCGTATCTGAAAAACGATTTCCTCATGGAAGTATCGTGTTCGGAGAAACACAATCTCACGAAAAAACAGCGACAGAAGCCGGACGCAGCCCCGGCCGAAGGAGTCGCCGAACCAGACGAGGCGGATTTTCGATAGAGAGCTTGGCGATACGTAGATATCGATCAAGCCGTCATTGCCGAAACCTACACCGTTGCTGAAGAAGTGCAGCGGCCAGTTCGCGATGATCGAACGGTCTTCGCTTTGCAACTGGGGAACAACTTTCATCCCTAGATCGCCAGCGGCGGTCTGAACCGCGACCGGCCGTGACGTGAACTGCTCCAGCACGGTCGAGCGCTGCTGCCCGGTGATCGTTTCGACGATCATCGAGGCAGCCAAGGCCATGCCGTAGTCGTTCAAGTGAGTATCAGTTTTCTTGAACACAGCCGAAGGTTCCCGGCGCAGCACTTCCGTCAGATTCCTCACATGCTTGGAGACTGACGGGCAGTTCTGGTCGTAGAGTAGGCCAAGGCAGACCGGGTTGTTGAACGGGAAGCGCTCGCGAACCACGGATTGTTTGTCGGGGAAGATCAGGTGCAGGTATTTTGCACCATAGGCCGCGCAACGCGCCGCCCTGCCCAAGACGTTCGCCTCGAAAATGGCGAACATTTCGTCTGAGACCTGCCGGCGGCCTGTGGCAAAGTCCAAAACGGAATGGCCGCCATGGGCTAAGTATAACTCGCCATCCTCACCGAATAGAACGCCGTTCTGGATAGTACCGGGCGTGGTCATGCCGCGGCTGCGGCTTTCCAGTATGATGTGTCTTCGGAGTAGCCTTCGGCCTGCATCTCCGCATCGCAAATCTTGTGAAAAATCGCCTTCTGCTCGTCGGTCCACGTGACCGTGTCCATGGACAGGACGCGGTCGGCGGTGCCAGCCCCCGTTTCCTGGGGGCGTTGCGAGGTGAACGCCCTCAGCATCAGGATCATCTCGGCCTGAGACATATCCAGAAACTGGCTGAGCTTGCGCGCGACGGCTTCCGGGGTGGCGCTGATCTCGCGTTGATCGACCTCGATCATGTCAGGGCCGGCGGCTTGGCCCCGCAATGTGCGCCAGGCGGCCATTGTCCTGGCCCAGTCGGCGCAATGGTACTGAAACGTCAGGCCGGGAAATTTGACCAGTCGTGAAACGATGTTCTCGAAGGCGCGGCGCTTGGCGAAGATGAACCGGCTTGTGGGGAACAGCCGCCGCAGGGTCGGGATCGCCTCGATCATTTCGGGGCCGCCAGTCTTGTCCACCCACGGCCCTGGCGGCTGCTGCTGGACGGTCGCGTCCACGATCACCTGCGTCAGGCGATGTTTCAAATCCTCCTTATCGACCTTCGACATCAGGACTTTCGGGTTCGGCGTGTAGAAGGACGTATAATGCCGCTCGACATCCCGGTCGATGACAGTGACGAGGGAGAGGAAGTTACCCTCGTAGAAGCCTCCGTATCCGGCGCGCAGGAGGGCGCTGATCAGAATGCTCGTGCCCGACCGCGGGGAGCCGACGATAAATACCGGGGAGACAGTCATGGTCAGTCCATTTGTGGCCGGTTGTGCGGCTTAGGCTTGCTGGGACGCTGCGACCTTTTGTGGCGGCGGCAGCCCGTTTGCAACGGCTGCTTGAACGACGGCCCCGGGCGTGCCCCCTTTCTTGATCTGCGCCAACCGGGAAGCGGCCCTGTGGATGTGGACCGCGACATCTTTCAGGTCGCCATGATTGAGCAGGTAGAGTCCGTTCCGCTCCGCATCATCGATCAGGTTCGGCGGCAACGCGTCGCTGGTGAGAATTCCCACGACGATGCCTGAATCGGTTCTTTTTTGGATGCAATCCAGCATCAGCATCGGCAACCCGAGCGTTTCCCTGCTGTGGATCATCAGGGCGAGCCATGTCTTGTCCCTGCTGGCCCTGACGAAGACGTTCATCCAGGTTATCGGCTCCTCAATTCGCCAGCCCTGCGTGCGCAGGTAGCGGTTCACGAGCCGGATATGGGTCTGGAGCGGCATGTCGGCCGGCCAGCGGGTTGGGTCATGTACGATGCGGGAGCGGTGCCAGGCAAGGGCACAGAGGACGGACGCAAACGCTGCGGCAGCGAGACACAAGCCTATCAATGTAAGCCCACCGGGGTGCCTCAGCGGCGTCGGGTGAGAGCCGAGCAGCCCGGCCAGCTCATACGAGTTCGAGCACCCGCACCGCCGCCCGGCCGGGGGCGCCGCGGGCCGCCTCGATCAAGCA
>CAXUCT010000236.1:0-7214 GCA_964249415.1 uncultured Bryobacteraceae bacterium
CGGCAGCAACCAGCTTCACGGCAGCGTGTATGAGTTCCTGCGCAACAGCGCTCTGGACGCTCGCAACTTTTTCGATCAAGGTTCCATTCCTCCGTTTCAGCGCAACGAGTTTGGCGGGGCACTGGGCGGTCCTATTAAGAAGGACAAATTGTTTGCGTTCGGGAACTACGAAGGCTTTCGTCAGCATCTCGGTTTGAGCGACGTCACGCTTGTTCCTACTAATGCTGTTCGTACGGGCAGAGTATCGCAAAGCGCAGCAGCACTGCTGTCTTTGTGGCCCTTGCAGAATGGACCGGACCTGGGCGGCGGCATAGGGGAGGCTTTTAGCCATCCGCTTCAAACCATTCGCGAGGATTTCGGGACCACTCGCCTGGATTACAACATTTCGACTAACGACACTCTCTTTGCTGTTTATACGATTGACGACAGCGCCGATCACACGCCGACGGTCAATCCGTTGAGCACTGTTTTTGAGACTCTTCGCGAGCAGGTCGCCAGCGTTCAGGAGCAGCATGTTTTTTCACCTAGCATTCTCAATACGGCGCGCTTTGGTTTTTCTCGCGCAGGTTATTTCTTTACCGGGGCCACTCCGGTCAACGTTCCGGGATGGGTGGAAGGCGATCCAATCGGAGCGGTCGTGATTGGTGGCGGCACTGCCCTAAACGGGGCATCACAGATCAGCCTTGCCGGGACCAACGCCGGCAGCAATCTGGCAGCGGTTCGGAACCTGTTCACATACGACGATCACGTTGCGATTACACATGGCATTCATCAACTGGAAGCGGGTGTTTGGCTGCAACGTATTCAGGCCAATGACAATTTAGCCCAGTACCAATATGGACAAGCCTCCTTTGGGAGCTTGCAGAGCTTTCTCCAAGGCACGGTGTCGACGTTTACCGTGATTCCTTCGCCGACTCCACTCGGCTGGCGATCGCTGGAAGGAGCAGGCTTCGCTCAGGATGCGATTCACGTAAACCGCAACCTGGAACTTCGCATAGGCTTCCGTTTTGAATCGACTGACGGATGGAATGAGGCGCACGGACGCGGCGCGAACTACATCTTTAATCCCGGGGGCGTCATTCAGACCGATCCGAGAGTTGCCAGCTCCGTGTTTACCGTGAATCGCGCGAAGTTCCTGCCTGAGCCGCGCGTTGGGCTTGCATGGGACCCGTTCGGCCACAGCAAGACGGTGATTCGCGCCGGCTTCGGCATCTATCGTTCACTTTTAGATAGCCTCGATTACCGGCTGGATCAGACCGCTCCTTTCAATACGACAGATTCTTTGAAAAACGTTTCGCTCGCGAGTTTGCATATTTTTCCCGGCGCGCCGCTTGCGCCCTCAGGTCTGGTCTCGCCCAGCGGCATTCAGCCGGACGCGTACACGCCTACGATTCTTTCTTACACGTTCAAGATCGAGCAGCAGATTGCGCCGGACACCGCGCTGAAGGTGGGTTACGTGGGATCGCACGGTTACCACGAGATGCTATCGCTCGATGCCAATGAGCCGTTTCCAACCGTCTGCCCAGCCTCGCCATGCCCGGCGAGCCTCGCTCCCGGAACCCTTTACTACCCGGCGGGTGCCAAGCTTGCGAATCCGAATCTGACCAATACCACGAGCTGGTTTTCAGAAGGCGTCAGCTCCTACGACGCACTCGAAGTGGATGTGAACCGCCGCTTCCACGACGGTTTGCAGTTGCGCGGAGTTTATACCTTCGCAAAGAGTTTGGACTATGGTACGGCGTGGAACAGCAGCGTCGCGTCGAATGCACCCGGCTTCGTGATGTACCCTTCCAATCCGAAGCGAGATTACGGTCCTTCGACGACCGACGTACGCCATCTGGCGGTCATTAACGGGTTGTACGAACTTCCCTTTGGATCAGGCAAGACCTTCTTGAAGGGGCTGACCGGTTGGAGCAAGCAGGCTGTGAGCGGCTGGTCAGTAAGCGCGATTGAGACGCTTCAGTCGGGTCTGCCGTTCACCGCTCAATTGGGCTACAACCCCACTAATAATGGCGACAGCCGCAATCCGATTCGGCCTTCGTTGAACCCCGCATTCCATGGGAGCGTGATCCTCGGCAGCCCGAACCAATACTTCAATCCCAATGCCTTCATCGTGCCTCCTAACGGCACTTACGGCAACGTGGGACGAGATACGTTAACCGGTCCCGGTATCGCGGAACTCGATTTCTCCGTTCTAAAAAACACGCAAGTGACGGAACGGGTTAACCTGCAGTTTCGAGCGGAGTTCTTCAACATCGCGAACCATACGAATTTTGCTACGCCGAATGAGGTCGTGTTTAGCTCGGCATCTGCAACGCCGGCACCCACGGCAGGGGTTATCACATCCACTTCAACTACTTCACGGCAGATTCAGTTCGGGCTGAAGCTGCTGTTTTAATGAGTTTCGCTAACCTCCGATTTTGTAAGTAAAACCGAAGCGTCCGATTTGGATAATCGGCTTTTCGGCGGGAGGGTAGATATGAAACGACTCGAATCTCCCGATTCTGCTGTTGCGTGTAGCCTCAACGGTTCCTAGCGGCTTTCCGGATTGTGCTTCGTAAAAGGTGACGGTCAGGGAATCTTCATTGCGACTCCATCCGAATACGTACTCGCCTGGTTTCAGGCTGAGACTGCCTGCCCGGAGCGGCGCCTGCGTGAAGAAGAAATGCGAATACTTGCCGTTGGCGGAGTAACCCGCGGTAATCAGTACGACGCCTGCGACGTAGCGGCCCTTGCCGTCGGTGATGCCGGAAGCGGTGCGGGATTCGGTTTCGATGCGTTCCTTTTCGACGGGCGCTCGCGGTGGGATAACTTCCTTCAACTCGGCTTCGGTTGCGGCTCGCCAGGTTGAGGTTGTTAGGTGGTCGATTTGGGCGGTGATAGCGGGTGGGTTGATTAGTAAGGTGGCGAATAGGATTGTGATGACGTTAGTGGAATGTTGAAAAAGTGATGGGCGGGACCACTCCCTTACGGTCGTGGCTGGGTCAGCGACGGTTGTGGTTTGGCTAGCGGTTGTAGACGCGTTGAGCATTAGTTGAAGTGAACGATTCCCCTTTGTAAGGCTGTGGTGGCGGCTTGGGTACGATCGCTAACGCCGAGCTTGCTTAAGATGCTGTTGATGTGAGTTTTTACGGTGGCTTCTGAAATAGATAGGCTGGATCCGATTTCTTTGTTACTCTTGCCGGCCACAATGAGTTTGAGTACGTCCATTTCTCTGGCGGTCAGATTGGGGCCGCCCATGCGCTCTGCGAGGCGCTGTGCTACGGCGGGCGGGATGCGGGTCTTGCCGGCGTGGACGGTTCTGATGGCATCCATAAGTTCCTCGCTGAACATGTCTTTGAGGAGATAGCCTCGTGCTCCGGCCTGCAAGGCGCGGTAGATATCCTCGTCACCATCGAAGGTGGTGAGGACGATGATGCGAGCCGCGGGTGAATCGCGACGGATGGCGGTGATGGCATCCACTCCACTCATGACGGGCAGCCGGAGATCCATAATGGTGACGTCGGGCTTGTGTTGCCGGTACAGCTCGACGGCTTGCTTTCCGTCGGCAGCCTCGGCAACGACGGCCATGTCGGGCACAGTCTTCAGTAAGGCAATCAAGCCTTGCCTTACGACGTGATGATCCTCAACGACGAGTATCCTGAGCGGCTCCATCAACTGATCGTAGCCTCCACTAAAACTTTAGTGCCCTCACCCGGTGTGCTGTGTACGGTCAGTTCGGCCTTGATCTGTTCGGCTCGCTCGCGCATTCCTTTCAATCCGTAGTGCCCGTGGGGCCCGCTGCCGCCTGGCAACGTTTCGAAACCTCGCCCGTCGTCGGCAATAATCATTCGCCATCGCTTGCCATTGAACAGCAGCTGGAGGCCGATGTTCTCCGCACTCGAATGCCGCACTGCATTGGTGATTGCCTCTTGGGCGATTTTGACGAGTTGATCTTCCACGGCGCGTCGCAAGGGCCGGTATGTTCCATGTACTTCGCAGCGTACTTTCACGGGCGACGAAGCTGCGGTGCGCATCGCCATGTTGGAGAGCCGCGCGGCGAGATCTTCGTTATCGGCGGAATGGGATCGCAACTCCCAGATGGCGGTTCGGGCTTCCGACAGGCTATCTCGCACCAGGGTGCGCGCTTCGTCCAAGTGCAGCTTCGCAGAGCTTGCAGAAGAAGCTAGCGTGCGGGCAACGATTTCCAGTTGCATGGAAACGGCCACGAAGCCCTGGGCCAAAGTGTCGTGGATCTCGCGAGCGATTCGATTGCGTTCTTCGAGTACCGCCTGGAAGCGCGCCTCTACTTCGCGAACGCGCCAGCGATAGGTGGCATATCCCATAAGACACAGCGCTGCAAGTATGAACGCGGCGAACCAGTAGGTCTGGTAGAAGCGCGGCAAAAGCCGGAATCGAAACGCAGCTCCGCTTCCATTCCAGATTCCGTCATTGTTGCGGGCTAACACTCTGAACCGATATCTCCCCGGCGGAATATTAGTGTAGTAGGCAACGCGCCTTGTGCCGGCATCGATCCACTCGCGGTCGAAGCCCTCCAGCCTGTATTTGAATCGGATTTTCTGGGGAGCGACAAAGCTCAAACCGGCATACTCAATGGAGAATCGGGAGTGCCCCGGGCTGATTTCCGATAGGAGCGCGGGATCGAAAGTTCGATCATCCACTGAAATGGATTCGATTGTGACTGGCGGTGGAACCAGGTTGAGTCCCGCGTCTCCGACGCGCAAGACAGCGGCTCCCCTGGGCGTAGGAAACCACAGGGAGCCGTCGCTCGCTTTCCAGATTGCGGGGTGCCCGCCTCCCGTGCACTCGCTGATTCGCAACCCATCACCGGTGCCGTAAGAAACAACGTTGGCGGAGCCCGCCTGGCCCTCAGCGATTCTGTTTAGCTGGCGGGCATCGGCGCGAAAAATGCCGGTATTCGAAGACATCCACAACTGTTGGCGGTTGTCTTCCGCGATGCCGAAGACCGTTTGGGGAAGACCGACGTCAGAGGAGTAGTGTGTAAACCGGCCGTTTGCGTATCGGTTTAGGCCACCGTCTTCGGTACCGATCCACAGCGTGCCGAGCGCGTCTTCATGCAGCGCGGTGATGACGTTGCTTGAAAGCCCATTGGCGGTGGTGAAATTTTGGAACGCGTTTCTGGCGTGCCGGGTAAGGCCATGCAGTGTTCCAATCCACAGATCGCCGGCGCGGTCTCTGACGATTGCGCCGACCAGATCGCTACCGAGTCCGTCACGCTGGGTGTAAGTTCGGAAGGGGCCCCCCTCCTGATGAGAGAGCCCGCGGCGCGTACCGATCCAGAGCGAGCCATCGCCCTCAGTAAAAATAGATCGAACGAAATCGTCTGCTAAGCCGTCGGCGGATGTCAGGACTGCGGTGACAACACCGTTGCGGATCCGATCGAGGCCGTCTGGCGTGCCCACCAGCAGAGCGCCATCCCGGTCCTCAGCCAGGGCGAAAACCTGATCGCTTGATAAACCGTCACGAGTGGTGATGGTGGAGAAGGCGTTATTTGAGAAGCGCCGCAATCCATGGCCGCCGGTACCGAGCCAGATCACGCCACCCGCAGCTTCGAAGACGCATCGCACGAGATCGCCGGAGGCATTTTCGGCATCGGTATAAGTGGTAAATTTCTGTTGGCGCAGAACCGTGACTCCATTGGCCTCCGTGCCTGCCCAAAGATCGCCTTCGCGGTCTTCGTAGAAGGAGAGAATCATTTCTCCAGCGAGAACGTCACCCGGCGAAAAGCGTTCGATGTTGCCGTTCACGATTCTGGCTGCGCCGGCATCGGTCCCGACCCAGACAGTTCCTTCGCGGTCCTGATAAAGAGCTGTGATGCGATTGCTGGGCAAGCCGTCTTTGGCGGTGTAGAGATGGGAGCCCGCAGCGTTCTGAAGAAGCAGGCCATGAGCAGTTCCAATCCACACATGCCCGGCGGAATCAATCAGGAGAGTTTCGGTGCCGCTTTTCAGAGGCAGCGGGTGCTCGGAGGCGTTTCGGAGACTACCGTTTTGGAGAATCGCGAGGCCATCCCGGGTGGCAAGCCAAAGCGCGCCGTTGCGATCCTGCGCCATCGCGCCGATCACTGGACCGGGGTTCGCGACCGGATAGAAGCGACCGTTGGCGAAGCGGGCCAAGCCTTCGGTAGTGGCAGCCCACAGGACGCCAGCGCGATCTACAAATAGCGACCAAACATTGCTGCTGGGGAGTCCGTCTCGAACGGTAAACGCGGTATGCTGAGCGCCTCGGAATCGGAGCAAGCCATCGGCTGAGGCAATCCAGAGCGCACCTCCGTGGTCTTCTGCGAGCGCGCGTGTATTGTTGCGCTTCAGCTCCGGCGTATTCTGGCGATCATAGACGGTGAAGCGAACACCGTCGAAGCGGACCACGCCGCCCTCGGTCCCAAGCCAGATGTAGCCCTCGCGGCTTTGCACGACCGCGTGCACCGTGTTCTGAGGAAGCCCGTTCTCCGTTCGCCAGGTTTGATGCGCGAGCTGATGAAGGCCAGTCTGTTTCCCGAGCGCGAGCGCCTGCCATGGAGTTTGGGCAAGCGCCAGCGCAATCAGGAGCGCGATGGCGCAATGAGGACGCGTGCAGATGCGGCGGAGCACGTTAGAAGGCCGCCGCACCTGCCTCCGCTACTGCGTGGTCCTGATCTCCCCCGCCACCACTGACTCCGATAGCACCGGCGACCTTGCCGTTCCGCTTTAGCGGAATGCCGCCGGCGAAGATCATGATGCGCCCGTGATTGGAGGCGTGAATGCCGTAGAACTGTTGGCCTGGCTGAGAATTCTCGCCCAGATCCTTCGTGGAGATGTCGAACGCGCGCGCGGTGAACGCCTTATTGATTGAAATGTCGATGCTTCCCAGCCACGCATTGTCCATGCGCACGTGGGAAACCAGATTTCCGCCCTCATCGACGACGGCGATATTCATGGGCTGTTTGATCTCTGTTGCTTTCTTTTCGGCTGCCGTGATTACCCGGCGGGCGTCTTCTAAAGTCATGCGTATCTCCTTGGGCTTTTAGCTTCGGTTCTGGTGAAGCTTCAGCCATCACACCATATCCTTACGAACTGTTGCTCAAGCCGCGCGGCGAGTGGAGTTGTCGGTTTGAACGACCGGACGGGAGATGTTCCGAGCCTGGACGCGCCCCAAGTGCTGTTCGATTTGCGCGATTGAAAAAACGAAGCCATTGAGGACCGGTTCGAAGGGCT
>CAXUCT010000237.1:0-819 GCA_964249415.1 uncultured Bryobacteraceae bacterium
GTCGCGGGTACCCGGCCCGGAAAGGATTCGCTCCGCCACCTCCCACTGCATGAGAAACACCGCCACTTCGAAGCGCTCATCCAATGCCAGAAACTTTTCGATGATCGGCGACGTGATGTAGTACGGCAGGTTGCCCGTAACGACCGCGCTGCCCCACTGTGCCAGATCGGTCTTCAGCACGTCGCCGCGATGCACGTGAAGTTTTGGCTCGCCCGCGAACTTGGTACATAGCCGCTCCACCAGCCACCCGTCTACCTCAACTGCATGCAGCTCGTCTGTACGCGGCAGAATGTGCCGGGTAAGCGCACCGCGACCCGGACCAATCTCAATCGCGCGCGGCGTGTGCTCACCGCAAGCCGCCACCGCTAACTGCTCCAGAATCGCTTCATTAACAAGAAAATGCTGGCCCAGCTTGCGCGGCAAGCCTCAAGTGTAGAACAGCATCGCGCCCCGATTCATCACCGGTTCTCTTCTGCAACCATGAGTAGTGAACTGGCTTATGTACGTGTTAGCAATTGCAGCCGGCGCCGCCAACCCAGCGCAAGCCGGAGCGAATGCACAACTCAAAAAATCGATCGACCAGGCTCTCTTCGCCGCAGTAGCCATCTACTTGTCCGGCTTGGCCGGTGTGCTCGTCCTTCAACTTTTCGTGAGGCAGGCCTTACCCGCTGCTGGCAAGCTCTCGGCAACACCTTGGTGGGCCTGGACGGGAGGTCTCCTCAGCATTGCCGCTACATTGACCGGACTCAGTTTTGCTCAGAAGATGGGATCGGGCGTCTTCACCGGAATCAGCGTTACCGCTTCGCTTGCTATGTCGCT
>CAXUCT010000237.1:829-7134 GCA_964249415.1 uncultured Bryobacteraceae bacterium
CTCGTTCTCGATAACTACGGCTTGATCGGCTTCAAGGCGCATCCGGCCTCCTGGCCACGGATACTCGGCTGCGGCATCATGATCTTGGGCCTGTGGCTCGTGGCCAAATTCTGAGCGTCACTCATCCAGCTGGAACGGCACGGTCAATGAAAAGTGCCGCGAGTAAAAGCGTCTGTCCGGGATGATGTCGCGATGGATCCCGGCAAACGAAGCAATCTCTGCAGCCCCGGTGAGCGTATCCCAATCCAGATCTGATATTCCGCTCAGGAATGGCGAGTAAATCACCCGCTGCCCCGTTCGTAGCGCGTGTGCTCCCGCCCAAGCGCCCAGAAACGCGAGCGTGGCGTACTCCGGGATTGAGCCCAACAGTTCCAGTAAAAACTTTGCCCTGATTACCGCAAACTGCGTTGGTACCACGCTTACGGAGCGTTGTTTCCAAATCTCGCCGAAATAGCCCGGGTCCGAAACAGCCCTGCCACGGTATGGGCATCCACAGACGCCACTGAACCCAAAGTACCGACCGGCCTCAGTAATCAAGCCGCGCCTGTTCTGAATTTTTCCGCCAATCATCACCGCGTCGGGATGCAGCTCAAACAAGCCCAAAGCTTCCCATTGCCATTCGTCGCTCTCGATCTCAACGTCTTTTCCCACCAGATGAATCAGGCCATCCCGGTCTGTCATCTCCTGCGCCAGAGCCGCCAGCTGCCGCGCTCTCACGGGCAACTCCTCAACCACTACAGAGACGGACGGCTTCGGCTCTTGGTGCCGCCGAGCGAAATGCCAATGCGCCGCGCCGCCGAAGAACGCGCTCGGTTCAATCTCAAAATTTGCCCCGTCCGGCTGCACATCGAGGTACCGCCGCAGCACGGCCTTTTGCGAAACATGGATGTACGGCTTTGCCGCCCCATCGTTCGCTGTCGATTGCGCGTGCGCGCGCCAACTGTAAACCACTTCCGGAACGTGCATCGCTTGGTAGCCAGCCATCAGGAATCGCACGAACGCGTCCCAGTCCGGGCTTCCCTCTGTCTCCCGGCCGCTGTACACTCCTAGCTCCAGCGCCTTGCGTCTGTCCATCACTCCCAGATGTGCGATATAGGCCGAATTCAGTAGCAGAACCGGGTCCCAATCGGGCTTGAAGTAGGGCTGATACACCCGGCTTCCAATCACCTTGTCTTCATCGGTGTAAAGCAACGGAGAATAGCCCTTACGCTGCACCTCCGACGCAATCACTCTGAATGCATCGCTATACAACACATCGTCCGCATCTACCGGAAGCACGTACCGGCCCGCGGCATTCTCCAGGCATAAGCGCAATCCGTTGGTGATCCCGGTGTTTGACGCTGAGCGCAGTATCTTCACCCAGCTATAGGCGCTCAGTGCTTTGAGTTCCGAAATCAGTTTGCCGTTTGAGCAGCCGTTATCCAGAATCACCCACTCCGAGGCGCCGTGCTGATTTTGCTGAATGATGGAGGCGGCTAGTGTTCGGAGGTGCCGAAGAGGGCTTCCGTCCCAAACTGGCGTAAGCACGGAGAAGAGCCCCCGCGGAGCCTCCCTTTGATATTCGCTTTGGCGCCCGGCAACGCGGCGACGCATCCAACTCCGGTATCGGCGCGTTTCGCGGGTAGGGAGAAATTGATCGGCTTGCCGCCTGAGAACGCCCTTAACGTAAGCTCGAATCCGGTTTGCCAGCCCACCTCGATTGTACGGAACTCACTGGTATATTCGAGACTGCAATGGATCGCCGAGACACCCCGGAGGCTCAACAGGACGCGACAAACAAGCGAATATTCCAGCTTGAAGGGGAGTTAGCGGCGTCGCAGAAGCGCATCATCAAGATCCTCGAATTGCTGGCTAAGCAGCAGAGTCAAATTGACCTGCAGCAATCGTCTATCGCTCGTTTGGATTACACGCTCATGCAGATTCTCACTGGCCGGACGTGGCGCACGCTGCGTTCGATCGGTGAGTTAGCCAAGAAAATCTCGCCTTCACGCCCGCGCGCCGGCGTTGCCCAGCCCCTTGCTGCCACTCCCGGCCAGGATCCCTACCTTATCTGGATTCAGGATTTCGAGCGCCCTGAGGACGAGTTGACCGCGCTTAAGGTGAACTCACTCAAAAGCAAACCGGGAATCAGCATCATCATGCCTGTATTCAACACCGAGCCTGCTGAGCTCACCGCCGCGATTCAATCCGTGTTGCATCAGTCGTACGCAAATTGGGAACTTTGCATTGCCGATGACGCTTCATCGAAGCCCGAAATCCGTCCGCTACTCGAGCGGTTTGCGCACGAGGACGCACGCATTAAACTGACCTTTCCATCCGAGCGCGGCGGCATCTCGAAGACTGCTAACGCAGCCTGGCAGATGGCAAGCGGCGATTATGTAGCATTCCTGGATCACGATGACACACTTGCGCCGCATGCGCTTGCCTATGTTGTTCAAACGCTCGATCGCAGCCCGGAGGCGGATCTCATTTATAGCGACGAAGACAAGCTCGATGCCAAGGGCAAACGCTTCGATCCCTTCTTCAAGCCCGATTGGTCACCCGATCTGCTGCTGAGTGAGAATTACATTTGCCATCTTTTGGTCCTGCGGCAGGATTTGGTTCGGAAGATCGGAACATTTCACTCCGATTGTGACGGCAGCCAGGACTATGACCTGATTCTCAGGGCCACGGAACACGCACGTAAAATTGAACATATACCGAAAGTTCTCTACCATTGGCGCGCCGGAACTGCCTCCACTGCCAGCGGTCTTCAGAACAAGCAATACGCGTTAGACGCGGCGCAAGCGGCGCTGACGGCCCATTGTGAGCGCTCCGGCAAGCAGATGACCGTTGAGACGGGCAGCATCCTGGGCCGCTGGCGTATGCGCTACGCCATTCCCCCCGGAACCGGCGTCAGCATCATCATTGCCTCGGGCGGCAAAGCGGAGGTCCTCACAACAAATCTCAACAGCCTCTTCGCTAAGACCACCTACCCGGACTTCGAAGTTGTTGTGATCGACAATTCAAAAGGCGATGTCATCGAAAAAATAATCCGCGGTTTCGCCACCGGTACTCACGCGCTCCGCTACATCGATTGGCGCAACAAACCCTTTAATTACTCGACTATCAACAATGCGGCGGCCCGGCAATGCGAGTCCCCACTCCTGCTCTTTCTGAATGACGATACCTCCGTCATTGCTCCGGACTGGCTTGAGTCTATGGTCGAGTTGGCGGTGCGTCCTGAAGTCGGCGCAGTAGGAGCCAAGCTCCTTTATCCAAACGGACTCATTCAGCACGCCGGCGTGGTCATGGGCCTTTACGACAATTGCGGACACGCTTTCAAGGCATTAGACGGCGGCAGCGGCCACTACTTCGATTTTTCCGATGTTATTCGCAATGTGAGCGCCGTCACAGGCGCCTGTTTGATGACGAAGAAGGATGTGTTCTGGCAAGTGAACGGCTTCGACGAAACCAATTTTGCCGTGGCCTTCAATGACGTGGATCTCTGTCTCCGAATCGGAGCGCTGGGCCTCCGCATTCTTTACACCCCGCATGCGCTCCTCTATCATCACGAGGCTTTTTCAAAGACTTCGAAAGACTTGGTCCCGCACCCCGACGAAGTGAACCACATGCGTTACAGATGGGAGGAAGTCATAGCCGGAGACCCTTACTACAGCCCCAATCTAACGCGAACCGAAGAGAACTACTCTTTGCGGAAGCGGAGCTGATGCCCACACCACGTTACTGGCGGAACACCATGGGCGTGAATCGAATGCTGATATCGCTGCTAACCGGCTGACGTAGAGCCAAGACAGTTCGAAAAGGAGGTACCGCAATGTTGTTGTAGCTCAAATCTCGAACATCGCCCACAAATGAAGCCGAAGCGCCTTGTGCCGTGTAGTCCGTAATGCGGCCGTTGCCGTCCAGGCTAAGTGTAAGAGTCACGGAAGATTGTAGCTGCAGCGGCACCAGGTTCGCATGCAGGTTTGCATACAATACCGGCACTTCGTAATTCACAACGCTGCTGGTACTCCCCACCGTAAACGCAAAGCCACCAAACAAGATGAGGCTGGACAGCAGACCACCCGTCGCTGGAATGGTGAGCGGCCGCATGAAGTCGTCCAACCGCATCTTCCATTGGTCCCAAATCCGCTGCAGCCGCGATCCATGCGTGGCTAACGTGACTTGCCGCTCCTGAGAAGCCTTCACTCGCAAAGCTGTGCTGAGAGCCGCCGGCGACACCGTTCCAGGCAAGCTCCCCAGCGCCGAACGCACGGAATGGATCTGCTCAAATCGAAGCGAACAGGATGCACATCCGCGCAAATGCGCCGCCACCCGTGAATGCTCGCTTCCGCGCAGCCTTCCGTCGACGTAATCCGCAATCCGGCGCTTCGCGCTCCAGCACTTCATCGCTCTTCCGTTTTCTTTAAATTCACTAAGCCATCGCTTCCGCAAAACCTTGATCGGACCGGTGTGTCAGTTCCCGGCGTAAAGCGTCACGTCCGCGGACGATTCTCGATTTCACAGTACCTAGCGAGACTTGCAAAATGTCCGCGATCTCTTCATAACTCAGGTTCTGTATGTCTCGCAACACCACGGCTGTCCGGAAAACTGGGTTAATCCTGGTCAAGGCACGCTCAATCAAGGCCCGAGTCTCCCCGTCCAACGCCTGCTCATAAGGGGACGGTCCGGGATCTTCCGCAAAGTCGACCGGCGCCTCGTGCTCCGATCCGTCTCTCTCGAGCGAAACCTCGCGACGGCAATGCCGGCTCCACCAACGACGGTGGTTGTGGGCTTCGTTGATCGCGATTCGATAAATCCATGTACGCAAGCTACTCTGCTCGCGGAATGAGTTCACTCCCCGAAATACCTTTAAAAACACGTCCTGCACCACATCGCAGGCATCCGTCTGATTCCCCAGCAAGCGATACACAACGCTGTACACCGGCTGCTCATACCGGCCAATTAGTTCTTCGTAAGCTTCTTCGATTCCGGCCCGTAGTCCACGCAAGATGCGAGCGTCCTCTTCCGAAATTCCGGTCTGGGCGCCCGCCAGGATGGACAAAGCACCCGAATTCCCCAACAAGGGTTGCGCCATCGCTTGAGATTCTACCGCTACTGGCTCCAGATCGCCAGCTACCTGTATAGACTCCGCGGCCTACCAGGAAGTTCCGCAGCAACCTGCCCCGCCTCAGCCGCAGACTTTTCTGTAGTACGTCTCGTACTGCGGAATGAGTAGCTCCGTCGAGAAGCGGCTCAACGCTGTGTGCCGTGCCGCCGCCGCGGTGCGGGCATGCAGTTGCTCATCTGTCAGCAATTGCAGCAGGCGCGCCGCCTGTGCGTCCACATCTCCTACGGGCTCCATGTACCCGTCTACTCCATCGGTAATCAGGTCCGGTACTCCGCCCGTCAGAGTGGCCACAGGCGGAACACCGCACGCCATGGCTTCTAACGCCGCCAAGCCAAACGCCTCCATTTCACTCGGCAGGTGCAACGCGTGCATGCGCGGGATCAGCCGCTCCATGTGGTCCTGCTTGCCCAGGAACCGTACATCTTCGCTCACGCCCAGCTCTCGGGCCAACCCTTCCGCCGGCCCGCGTTCGGGCCCATCTCCCGCCATCACTAGTTCCGCATCCACGTGCTGCCTGACCTTCGCGAATGCCTGGATGCAATCGAGCACCCGCTTCACCGGCCGGAAGTTCGAGATGTGCAGAATGCGCTTCCGGCCTTTACTTCGCGCCTCCTCGTCCGGCCGATAGAGCGCGCAATTCACAAAATTGTGAATCACCTCAATCGGATTGGACACGCCGAAAAAGTCGATGGTGCGCTGGCGCATGTATTCGCTAATGGTCGTGACGCCATCGGACCGTTCAATCGAAAACTTCGTGATCGGAAAGTAAGAGCGATCCGTGCCCACCAGCGTGATATCCGTGCCGTGCAGAGTGGTAATGAAAGGCAAGCGGCGGTTCGGTGTCATCTGCTGCGCCAACAGCGCCGAAATCGAGTGCGGAATGGCGTAATGCACGTGCAGCAGATCCAGTTGGTGCCGCTCCGCCACTTCCGACATCCGCGAAGCCAGCGCCAGCGAGTAAGGCGGGTAGAGGAACAGCGGATACGTGGAGACTTCCACCTCGTGGTAATAGATGCGAGGTGTGTCCGGATCTAGCCGGATCGGGTTGGCATAGCTGATGAAATGAACTTCGTGCCCGCGAAGCGCCAGTTCGAGACCCAACTCCGTCGCGACAATGCCGCTGCCGCCGTAAGTGGGATAGCAAGTAATGCTGATTCGCACCGGTCCTCTATGCCTCGATGACGAGCACGAT
>CAXUCT010000238.1:0-4593 GCA_964249415.1 uncultured Bryobacteraceae bacterium
ATGCGGGCCAGCGTCTTCGCGGCGTTCACCGCCTCCGTATCGCTAATCGACACGTATTCGGCGCGGCTCTGCTCATGCCGCCAAGCGTGTTCCGGTCCAATCAGAGCGTAGTCCAGTCCCGCCGAAACGGAATGCGTGAGCCCCACCTGTCCCTCTTCATCCTGCAAAAGATAACTGAACGCGCCATGCAAAACGCCCGGTGAGCCGCCGCTCATCCGCGCCGCGTGATCTCCCAGCTTATGGCCCCTTCCCCCGGCTTCCACTCCAATCCGGCGCACGGCCCCATCCCCTACAAATGGATAAAAGATGCCAATCGCATTGCTGCCCCCGCCCACGCACGCCAAGACCGTGTCAGGAAGACGCCCGATCTGATGGAGAGCTTGCGCGCGCGCTTCTTCACCAATGATCTTATGAAAATCGCGGACCATCATGGGATAAGGATGAGCGCCCAACGCCGATCCCAAAAGATAGTGCGTCGAACCGATGTTAGTCACCCAATCGCGCATCGCTTCGCTGATAGCGTCCTTTAGTGTCCGGCTGCCGTTCGTGACACTGACCACATTCGCTCCCAGCAAGCGCATGCGAAACACGTTCAACCGCTGGCGCCGCATGTCCTCTTCGCCCATGTAGACGATGCACTCCATGCCGAACAGCGCGCACACCGTAGCGGTCGCGACGCCGTGCTGACCGGCCCCCGTCTCCGCGATGATGCGCTGCTTGCCCATGCGCCGGGCAAGCAGAATTTGCCCCAAACAGTTATTGATCTTGTGCGCTCCCGTGTGAAGCAGGTCCTCGCGCTTTAGCCACAACTGCGCGCCTCCCAGACTTTCCGTCAATCGCCTGGCGTAATAAAGCGCGGTGGGACGGCCGGCGTAGTGATGAAGCAGCGACGCAAGTTCAGCCTGAAACGCCGCGTCCGCGCGCGCCTCCCGGTAAGCCTGTTCCAGTTCTTCAAGCGGCGACATCAAAACTTCGGGAACGTATCGGCCGCCGTAAGGGCCAAAGTGCCCCAGCGCATCAGGAACTGTAGTAGAACTCATAAATTGTGCTGGTTTCCTTCTCGCGCGGCGCGGATGAAATCACGCACCTTCCCCGCATCCTTTTTGCCCGGCCGCGATTCAAGACACGAACAGGCATCCACGCCCCACGGCTTTACCATCTTGACCGCTTCCCCCACGTTCGCCGCGTGGAGACCTCCGGCCAGCAAGATGCGGCAGGAACGGCCCTCCGCCAGCGTCCAATCGAAAGTTTCACCAGACCCGCCAAACCCTGGCGTCGGCGTGTCCAGCAGATATGCTTCCGCTGCTAACTCGTTACCGGCAAGCTCCGCGGTCGGAGCCAAGCTTCGCCAAATGCGATACGGCCTCGGCAAAACCACGCCGGCACAACCGTCGCCGTGTAACTGGAGCACGTCCAGCGGCACTTGCCGTGTAATCTCCAGCAACACGTCTTCTGTTGGATTGACAAAAACTCCCACGCGCAGATAGTCGCCCGGCACAGCCGCTATGATCTCGCGCGCACGCGCCGCAGTAATGTAACGCGGGCTCTTCGGATAAAAGTTAAACCCAAGCGCATCTGCACCCGCCTCCACCGCTACCCTGGCGTCTTCCTGGTTGGTTATGCCGCAAATCTTTACGGCAAACGGGAGGTCAGACGCCGTGGCCATGGTGAATCAGATCTTTCAACGCTGCCACCGGATCGCGCGACCGCATCAGCGATTCACCCACCAGGAACGCGTGAAAGCCGGCACAGTGCAGAAGTTCTATGTCAGCCCGGCTGCTGATCCCGCTTTCACTAACCCGCAGCGCGCCCGACGGCATCAAATAGCTCAGCCGCAGAGACGTATCGAGAGACACCTCGAAAGTATCAAGGTCGCGGTTGTTAACCCCGATCAGTTCAGCGCCTGAATCAACAGCCTTCGCCAACTCTTCTGGATTGTGCACCTCTACTAAAGAAGCCAAATCGAGTGACGAGGCGAGTTCACGAAAGCTTTGAAGCTCTTCCCTGTCGAGCACGGCCGCAATTAGCAGGATCGCGTCCGCCCCGTGGGCCGCGGCGTCAAAAATCTGCAGCCGGTCCACAATGAAATCCTTGCGCAAAACCGGCAGGCTGACTGCCGCCCGTGCTGCTTCCAAATCGTGGGAGCTGCCTTGAAAGTACTGCTTGTCCGTCAGCACCGACAGACAGGCGGCCCCGCCTTTTTCATAAGAATGCGCTAAAAAGGCCGGATGAAAGTCCGGCTGCAAAAGACCTTTGCTCGGCGAAGCTTTCTTGATTTCCGCAATGATAGCAGGTGATGTTTCCCGCAGGGATTGGACAAACGGGCGTGGAGGTGATTTGCGTTCGTAAGCTTCCCGCTCAAGAAGCGCTGCGTGCACCCGCAGCTCCAACACTTCCTGCTTCTTGTGCTGCACTATTTCGGCCAATATGCCAGATAAAGCGCGAACGGTCATAGGGCCGGAGGGAGGGAACCTCAATCCTATCAGGTTGAAGCCCCCTGCGTGGAATTTTAAAGCCGAAACCGAGCCGCGAGCCTAAGCAAGCCGTTGAAGCGCCTGGTCACAACAAAAGCCGAAGCCGCGCGCGTAAGCAAGCGGTTCTTCTATACTGCCCTCTCAGCTACTAAGCAAACCTTCTTTTTGCGCCGCGTCCTTGAACGTTCGGCCCGCCTCTTCCGTCACGTGCTGCACTTTTGTAGCAGCGTCCTGCGCGACAGACTTAGCCTGCCCTATGAAGCGATCCCGAGCTTCCCCCATATACTCGCCCTCAAGACGCGTACTGGGCAAAGAAAGCCCCACCACCGCACCGGCCGCCAGCGCCGCCAATCCCAAAGCCAAAGGATTGTCTTTCATCGTGGTCTTAAGCTGGCTCGTCGCATACCGGGCTCCCTGTTGCGCCTGGTTCCTCACATCGTGAAACTGCCGGCGAGTGCTGTCTGCCGCGCTTTCTGCCGCATCTCGTACGCTGCTTGCCGCCGAGCTCACCGCCGTGGTTGTCCGATCCGCAGCTGAACGCGCTGTATCTGCTACCCCGCTTGCCATGTCCCGCGCCTTATCAGCCAAAGAGGACTGGCCCGAACTGCCGTAAGTGTTCGGCGCGACGTAACTACTCGGGCCGTACGATGACTTCTCGGTCCGGCGCTTGTTCATCGCTAACATGCCCAAGCCGATCCCCACCAGCGCAAACGGAACTGGGTTTTCACGAATATATTCCGCAACAGACGAACTCGTCTCGCTCATCGCTGTTCCCGCTCGCCCTGTCATATCTGTCACGGTTTCACCTACGCTAGAAACTGCATCACTTACACTAGACATGATTTTTTCCGCCCTCCCTATAGTGGCTTCTCTTACCGCCGTTTTAGCGGTGTCGTAAGCCTCGGTTGCTTTCTCCCGGATCTGATCTTTCACCTGCTCCGCGATTTTTGACGGGTCCAACCTGTCTTGAAGCGCGTCGATAGTATCGCTCAAATCCGACCGCGTTTTTTCAATACCTGAACGGATTTGGGTTGCTTCTTGCCCCTCATCACTAACGTCCTCGTGACTGGATGGCGTGAACGGTGCAGCCCTCCGCTCAACCTTGGCCCGGTTGTAATCGTCCAAGGATTTTATTTCATTTGTTGCTTCGCCCATTGTGCGTCCTCTTTCAATGTCTCCACAGTTTGCCGCGGCGCAACTTCTGTCTTCTTCAAGGAAGTCAAAGCTTTTGAGATGAGTACTGCGGCCACAATGCCGACCACCACGGCTACGACCAGCGCTGCTAGCCACCACGGCATTACATGCGCCAGCAGAATAATCAAAGCAGCCAGCAAAGCAAGAAACGCCGCATAGGCCACCGCTCCGCCTGCAACCAGAAAACCCAGGTTCAGACCGATGGTTTTTGCCTTCTGTGTGAATTCAACCTTCGCAAGCTCAATTTCCTGCCGGATGAGAGTGCTGGTCTCGCTCGCCAGCTCCGAAAACAGCTCGCCGATCGATCGGTCCTGCTTGTCAGCCATGTGTCACCTCCGCCTCCAGCTCACCGCGTGCCCGCCGGATTGCTGCCCACAGGAGTGGGTTTGGGCGTGGATGTCGTCGCAGCTGGCTTCTTGCTCGGGCCACCTTCAGAAGGAACGTCTGGCTGTGCTGCCCAAAACGGCGGAGCCGCCGGAGTGGTTGCGGGCTGGCTGCTGGCCGGCTGAGTGGGTCCTAGCAGAGCCGGTGGTGTAGTCGCCGCCGGCAAGGCACGCGCTGGATCCGGCATCGTTGCCGCTACGTCCGGTGCCGGCCGCGCGCTCTTCAGGAAGCGGCTGGCCGCCACCCCAAGCACAAATGCAGCTCCCAGGAAAATAGCTGGCGATCGTCGCGCGAAACCCTCTGCGTCGCCTACAAGCTGACGGACATCACTCTCTCGCACGTAATTCGCAAGCCGCTCTACTTGTCCGCCCACCGCCTCGCCCAGCTCAGCCGCATACCCCGCCACAGGTCCCTTATCTTGCTTTTTCAGATCCTCGCCCATGCCCCGGAACGCTTGTGCAACCGCTGTAAAGCTCGACGCAACGGTTTCCCTTTGCTGATCCACGCGCGACGTCGCTTGGCTCTTTGCCTTGTCAATAAC
>CAXUCT010000238.1:4603-7117 GCA_964249415.1 uncultured Bryobacteraceae bacterium
CTTGGCTGGCAGCGTCTTTCGCCTGAGTTGCAGCTTGCTTAGCGGTGTCGACCATTCCAGATGCCGAGGCCGTATCTGACTTCGCGGAATCCGGCTGGTTATTCTTTGCCATATCTGTCACCTTTTCTATATTTCTTTACGGGTTCAGTGTGTCGCCTCGATGAAATACGAGGCAAGGTACTTCGTTACCCAGCAACGCTCTCGTGCTCAGCAACAAGACGTTTCGCTCCGTAGACGTTCGCCCACCCCGGAAGTTTCCTGGCGATCGGAGAATAGCGTGCCGCCCGATTAACTCCTTCTAACCCCGGTTAGCAAAGCGGTCCGCCGTTATTGTTACAAGTCGACCACGTCTCGTTATCGCCCCTTAGGAGACCAGGCGAACTATCAATTTCGATTTCCCCTGCTACTTTGCTCAGCCAAAGCTTCTCGTGTCTATGCCTAACAACAGTTAAGGATATGTTCAATCCGCTTCGGCCCAGACGCCTCAGAGTCTTGCTAGACTTTCAAGCCGCGCTAGCCAGTTCCGGAAATGGCCGCATTCCTGTCGCATCCTTTCAATGCCAACCGCCTGCGCCGCAATTGTTCCCTCGATAACCTTCCGCTAGGCAGCATAAATACCGATTATCCGTTTCGAAGGAGCAGTTTCGGGAGCATTGTTAATGTCCTCCGGCGTCGGAAACTCATCGCGAACTTCGTGAAAGCGGCGCGCAAGGCGCGGCTGACCAATGGATCGGGCAAACGCGTCCGGATCGCTGAAGAGGAGGCCCTCGTATTCGTGTAGAGATAGATACTGGATGAATCCAAGATCTGCTCGCAAACCGGACATCTGACTGCAGATGTCTTTCTTAATGGCATGCTCGATGTGCTCTACCTTCTGCACGTTCTCCAGATGGTCCGGCACCGGCGTTCCCGGAAAGCCGCTGCCTAAGCCGTAGTAGTCAATCATCGAGCTACAGTAAGATTCTTTGTCTTGCTTTAGCTGCTTCGAAATATCTTTCGCCAAGCGGACGTACTTAGTGCGTCCTCCTTTTTGGCCGGGAACGCCGAGAATGATCGGCGTAACCAACACTTGACGCAACCATAAAAATTCCGCCAGAGGACCTTTAACAAAGGATTCTTCAGTCGGTCCTTCAACTATGACGTAGACGCGCTTCACTGATGGTGATTGCCTACTGCGGTGGGCTCAGGCAGGCCGTCCTCGCGAGGTCTGCCGCCGAGAATATTCTTTTGCCAAAGCTCGCCCAACGTGTATTCTTCCAGCCATTCTGAAAGGTAAGTGGAATCAAGCCTTCGGAACGTGGACTCGCCGTTAGTTCGCTCGACGACGATAATATCTTCCGGGACAAACTCATTGAGCAGCGGCGCCGATTGGGTGGAGATGATGACCTGCTTCAAAGTGTAGTCTCCATACGACTCTGCGGCCTGCTTGAAAAGATTGCCAAGCAGAGTCAGCGCGTAAGGGTGTAGCCCAAGCTCGGGTTCATCAAACAGAACCGTCGGAGGCCGGGACGGTTGCAGCAAGGCAGTAGCCATGCATATAAAGCGCAGCGTTCCGTCCGAAAGTTGATTAGCCAGGAAAGGGTAGTATGAGTCCCTCTGCTGCCACTCCAGCTGAATCAGATCAGGGTTCATGGGCATTGGACGGAGCTTGAAATCGTCAAAGAATGGGGCTGCCAGCCGTACCACATCGCGAATCCTCGTATAGTTCGCGGGGCTCGTTTGTTGGATGCGGTACAAAAAGGGCGCCAGGTTCTCTGCATTCTGGCGGAAGCTCTCATTATCGTTAAGTGCCCGCGGACGTCGCACTGCAGCATTTAAACTTGTATCGTGAAAATGGTAGACAACCCAACTTGAGACAGCATCGAAGACGTAACTTGGGACGCCCCGCCTTGCGCCCCCTTTGCCTCCTTCGTTCTGTCGATCTTTCAATTTGGCTTCAAAGTGTCCCGAGCCGAGTGACCCGCGGAAATCGCCCAAACTCCCAGAGAATAGGGTGGCCTCCTCCGAGAAAACAAGTCGATTGTCCTGCGTAGGTACCAGGGCAAACTCATATCCGTTGTTGCCGAAGTAAAGCTTTGCGGCAAACTGTTTTGTGATCTTTGGACCTAAGTAGAGGCAGGCATCTGCCCCACCCTCGCTCGTCGCAAGCGCCAGTTGAAGACGTTGCTCAATCATCTCTTTCAAAAGCCGGAAGAACCCCACAAAGTTGCTCTTCCCAGCACCATTTGCGCCGATCAAGACATTCAAGGCCCGAAGCGGAAAGTCCTCAAGCTTCCGGATAGACCTAAAGCCTTCAATTGTTAGAGTCTTAATAGTGTCGGCCATCCGAAGGTCCCTAGCTCCAGCGTACCGAAGCTCTCACATTCCCACATCGTCGCCCACGCCTAGAAATGAAAAAACGAACCCAATCAGGTTCGTTCGGCAAAACGCTCGTGATGGCTTCTCTTTTCTTCGCTCCGCTGCGCCCTCACAAATTTAAAAAATCGTCCATCCCGCCCGGAATCAACGCTTTCA
>CAXUCT010000239.1:0-705 GCA_964249415.1 uncultured Bryobacteraceae bacterium
CGCGCCGAATCTTGCCTGTGAGGCGGGCCCACCCGAGCGGACTCCAAACGAGCGTGCCGACGCGCTGATCGATACCGAGCGGCATCAGTTCCCATTCGAAATCGCGCCCGATCAGCGAGTAATAGGCTTGATGTGACACATACCGCGGTAGGTTATATCGCTCCGCTACGGCAATTGATTTCATGAGGTGCCAACCGGAATAGTTCGAGCAGCCGACGTATCGGACCTTGCCGCTGCGCTGCAGCTGATCGAGTGCGTTCAACGTCTCTTCCGCTGGCGAGATGGCATCGAACGCATGCAATTGATAGAGGTCGATGTAATCGGTGCCGAGGCGACGCAAGCTGCTCTCACAGGCCTTAATGAGGTGAAATCTGGATGTGCCAATGTCGTTGGGCGCGGGACTCTGGCGGAAGAAGGCCTTGGTGGCGATCAGCACCTGATCCCGACGGCCCGCGACGGCCTTGCCCAGGATCTCCTCGGAACGGCCGGCCGAATAAGCGTCCGCGGTATCGAACATGTTGACGCCCGCCTCCAGGCAGATGTTTATGAGTTTGGTGGCTTCTTCGACATCGGTGGAGCCCCAAGCGCGAAAGAACTCATTCGAACCTCCGAAAGTGGCAGTGCCAAACGTCAATACGGGCACAGTAAGCCCTGAATATCCTAGTTGTCTGAATTCCATGCTGTTGATTGGTTCTATCACAGAAT
>CAXUCT010000239.1:715-2648 GCA_964249415.1 uncultured Bryobacteraceae bacterium
TCACAGAATAGAGCCATGCCTCCCCAAGCTACAGAATCGGACGTTCCACGGCACAGTCCGGAGCGGTATCGAGGCAAGAACTTACTGTTTCTGCTGCTGGCCATCGGCGTGCCGGGAGCATTCTTATATCTGCGGCTGGTTTTTGAGTATGCGGCGGCGGAAGGGCGTTTCACGTCGGCGCCGTCTGGTGGACTTCTCTGGGCAGGGAATGTAGCGTTGGGAGGCTTCTTCGTCGCGCAGCTGATTTCGGCACGCTACGTGCAGGGGATGTTCAAACGGCCGGCGACTTGGCCAGGCAACGCGCTGCAGTATGTAGGCGTGCTGCTGTTATGCGGATTGTTTTCCGCGACGGGAGCGGTTTTGTTGGAAGCGTTCGGGTACGCTTTGCTTTTGCGGGTGAAGGGTTCGAGATATTAATCTTCAGGAGGTTTGATGGTACAGCAGTGGCGGATAGCGTATCGGTCGATCTTTCGCGATCTCAGGTTTTCGTCCGTTGCGATCCTGACGCTGACCTTGGGAATAGGCGCGAACGCGGCGATGTTCACTTTGATTTCGCATGTGCTGCTTAAGCCAGTTCCTTACGAGCATCCTGGGGAGCTAGTGCGGCTTCGGCAGAACCTGGCGGCAATGGGTGATGGGAGTTTAGGCGTTGCGCCGGCCGAGTATCTGGATTATCGGGATCGCTGCCGGGCCTTTTCGTCGATTGCGGGATACGAGACGCAAGAGTTGGACATGACGGAAGCAGGGGAGCCGGTGCGCGTGGAAGCGGCGCGCGTGACCAGCAGCGTGTTCGACGTGCTTCGAGTGAAGCCGATTATCGGGCAAGTGTTCCGTGAACCGGATGATGCTGTTCATGGGGCTAGAGTGGCGGTCCTGAGTTATGGTTTTTGGGCGCGACATTACGGCTCCGATCCAGGTGTAGTGGGCCGTGCTATCCGGTTGGACGAAGAGTTATACACGATTATTGGGGTGATGCCTGCGGGCGTGCTGTTTCCGGCGACGGGAGTGACGGTGGAAGAGCCGCCAACTCTGTGGATTCCGTTTACGTTCACGACGCAGCAGATTGCCGATCGAGTGGCGAATTTCAACGTGAACGTGATTGCACGCATGAAACCTGGAGTTTCGCTCCGGCAAGCGCGCGAGGACGTTCACCGCGTGGCGCAGCAGTTTCAGCGGGAAAATCCGGATGTTTATAGCGGTAATGTGCGGCTTCAGAACTCGCTGGAGATCTGGGGAAATGAGATTAGCCCGCGTCTTCGATCCGTTCTATACGCTTTGTCTGTAGCGGTTGGATTGGTTCTGGTGATTGCGTGCGCGAATGTCACGGGATTGCTGATTGCGAGGAATAGCTCGCGAGTGCATGACTTTGCCGTGCGCAGCGCGCTTGGCGCGAGTTCTGGGGACTTACTTCGCGAACTGTTAACTGAATCGGCGCTTCTCGCGCTGGCGGCCGGTTTGCTCAGTTACTTTGTCGCGGATGGATTGATTCGCGGGGTTTCGCGCCTATGGAGTAACGAGATAAACATGAAAGCGGTGCACATGGATAGCCGTGTGCTGCTCTTCATGCTGCTTGTCTCCTTGTTCACTGCGCTGGTATGCGGACTTCTGCCCGCGTGGGGAATCCGACGCCTGAACTTGGCCGATGCATTGAAGGATTCACGACGCCAAGCCGGTGCGGGACGTGACCGTTCGTTGCTGCGTAGCGGCCTGGTGATGTTGGAGTCGGCGAGCGCGTTGGTGCTGATTATCGGCGTTGGTTTGCTGGTTCACAGCTTCCTCAACGTGCTGCGCGTGAATCCGGGCTTCCGTCCGGAACAAACGCTTGTTGTCCGCACGACGTTCAATCGCCAGCGATACCCGGACGGCGGTCGCCGACGGCAAGTGGAGCGTGAAATTGTTGAGCGGCTCCGGCAGTTGCCGGGCGTTGAAGCGG
>CAXUCT010000239.1:2658-7096 GCA_964249415.1 uncultured Bryobacteraceae bacterium
ACCACTCATCTGCCGCTTGCCGACGAGCGCGAGATTGGCTTCGTGGTGGAGGGGCGTCCGGCGGATGAAGCGCACTGGGCAGCGAACGCGCTGGTGAACGGCGGGTACTTTGCGGCCATGGGAATTCCTATCGTTCGTGGCCGAACTTTCTTAGACTCCGACACTCCAGAGGAAAAGCGGCCGGCTGCGATCGTCAATCAGGCGCTAGCGTCGCATTACTGGCCCGGCGAAAATCCGTTGGGGAAAGGACTGGTTTGGGGTAACCGGCGCCTGATCGTTGTAGGCTTGGCAGGCGACGTACACACGAAGGCGCTGGATGACGCAGTAGAGCCGACCATCTACACTTCCGTTATGCAGTTGGAAAGCGGCGCGGCCACGAGCGCTGTGTTTGTGCTGCGGACGCACTCGAATGACTCGAGTCTGTTCTCCGCTGCGGTGAAAACTGCTATCTGGAGCTCCGATCAAGGGCTGCCCGTTTTTGGAGTGGAGGCGCTGTCGCAAGTTGTGGGGAACTCGTTGGCGACGCGCCGGATTGCCGTGATTCTTCTGGGCAGTTTTTCGTTTCTGGCACTGGGACTGGCGGTGGTGGGACTTTACGGGTTGCTTTCTTATACGGTGGTGCAGCGGACGCGCGAGATCGGCGTGCGAGTGGCGTTGGGCGCGAAGCCTGGGGCAGTCAGCGGGCTTTTCTTGCGCCAAGGGCTTCTGCTGTCGAGCGGCGGAATTGCGATCGGCCTCATTCCGGCATTCATAGCGGCTACCTTGATGTCGAAGTTGTTATTTGGAATTCGCGTGTTCGATCCGGTAGCGTTTCTCGTTGGCGTGATTGTTCTTCCAGCGACTGCGGCAGCGGCCAGCTATATTCCAGCGCGGCGCGCTTCCCGCATCGATCCACTGGAAGCGCTGCGATCGGAATAATGGCTCCTGAGGAGGCGCGCATGTCTACGGATGGACCTGAAAATGGAATAGTAACTCTCGCGAGCGAGCACTCAGTGGAGGAAACGGTCAGCCGGCTTGAGAAGTTGCTTGAGGCGAAATCGGTCAAGGTTTTTGCCGTGGTGGATCACAGCGGCGAGGCGGAGAAGGCAGGTTTGACCATGCCGAACACGAAGCTGGTTATCTTTGGGAATCCCAAGGGGGGAACTCCGGTTATGCTCGCTGCTCCTACGATCGCGATTGATCTGCCGCTGAAGATTCTTATCCGGGAAGATGCAGGTGGCAAGGTGTGGGTGAGCTACAACGACCCGGAGTTTCTGCGGAAGCGCCACGGTCTTCCGTCCGATTTAATGCAAACACTTGGGGTCGTGGCTGCGTTGGCAAACGGTATTGCGCATTAGTGGCTTGGTGCAACCGCTCCCTCACAGTCGCGGCTCAGTTTCGGGTTTCGAGCGATGCCCAGCCAAGGCTAAGCTCATGTTCTTACGGCGGCAGGTCGTAATTATTGCCGCCGCAGCGCTTCCACCGGGTTTAGGCGGGAAGCCCGGCGCGCTGGAACGAAACACGCGAGGCTCGAGACCGCGAGCAAAATGAGAGCGGTGAGCGCATACATGAGAGGATCTAGAGCATTCACTTGGAACAGCAAAGTTTCGAGTATGTGGGCCAGAGCCGCGGACAAGGCGAGCCCGGCAAGAATGCCGGCGAGCACGGGCGCCAAACCGGCCTGGAGCGTGCGCGTGAAGATCTGTTTGGGGCGAGCGCCGAGGGCCATGCGAATGCCAATTTCGGACGTGCGCCGTCCGGTGGCGAACGCTAAGACGCCGTAGATTCCGAGGCAAGCTAAGGCCAGAGCCGAACCCGCAAAGCCGGCCAGCAACATCAACTGGAAGCGCCTTGATGCGAGGGAGCCTTGAACGACCTCCTGCATGGTTTCGACCGACGGGATGGCAGCTTCAGGCTCTAGTCGACGTACAAGTCGGCGGACAGTCGAAGAAAGGCCCTGCGGCTCGCCTTGCGTTCGAACCACCAGCGTCATTTCCGAATTCGCCGCGGTCCAGGCTGGATAATAGACCATCAGGGAAGGCGGCTGAGTCAGAGTAGCGGCGTGCACGGAGCCGACCACCCCTGCCACTTTGAACACGTGATTGTCACCGTAAATTTTGAGCGGGCGACCTACAGCGCTCCCCTTCGGCCAGAGTGTGGCGGCGAGATTGGCGCTGATCATCACATCCGCATTTGCACCATCGCGCTGTTCGAAGGCGCTTCCTTCCTTTACGGGTATGCCGGCTGCCTTGAAGTAATCGGAGCTGGCGTAACGCTCATTCGTGATGGGCCACTGGGTTAGAGGCGGCGCGGCACGGTCGCCCGCGGTGGCGAGATCGTTATTGTTCTCTGTTGTGAGCGGCAGGTCTGACACCACCCCGGCGGCGATCACGCCGGGAAGCGAACTGGCCTGCGTGGTAAGCCGTTTGTAGAAAGAATCGATAGCAGATGCTTGCTTGTACTTCGCGGGTGGCAACTTAATTCTGGCGGTCAATAGTTGCTGAACGTTCATGCCGGGATCGACCGCCAAGACGGTTTCAAAGCTTCGCAGCAGTAGTCCCGTCATCAGCAGTAACGCGGTGCTCAACGCAACTTCGGCCGCCACCAGCGCTCTACCGGTGCGGTGCCCCTTGCGCCCTTCGGTAGCGCTTCTACCCGACGCTTGCAGCGCCTCCTGTGGATCGATCCGTGCCGAGCGCCAGGCTGGCCACACAGCAAACAGAAGAGCACTCACAACGGCAGCTCCAAGCGCAAACAGGAGAGCGGCTGGATCAAGTCGCAGTTCATCGATCCTGGGTAGATTCGCAGGCGCTTTCAGCCGCACGATCTCCAGCATCCAAGCACTGAGAAGGGCGCCTAGAGCGGCTCCCGCAACGGAAAGCAGCAGGCTCTCGGTTAGCGCGCCGCTCACCAGATCGCGCACCCCTGCGCCGATCGCTAACCGGATGGCCCATTCACGGCGATGCGCGATCGCTCTCACCATCATCAGGTTCATTAGGTTAATGCAGACAATCAGCAAGACCGCGCTAACAGCTGCCATGAGGATGAGCAGCGGCAAGCGCACCTCCTGCGCCATCGCCCCCTGCAATGGACGAACCACCGGGTCCACTTCCACTGGCTGCGGGTAGGTGCGGGCGATCACCTTTTCGAGCCTGTTCAGGTCTGCCCGCGCGCTGGGCAGAGTAACGCCTGGCTTGAGCCGCGCGACCGCAATGTAATTCATATTTCCAAGCGGGCTCTCCAAATCCTCTTTACTGAAGACGGCGGGCGTCCAATAGTCTGTGTGCGCCGGCAATTCTTCTACATCGACGAGTTGGTTGCCGGCAGGAGTGGGGAACGCGGCGGGCATTACGCCAATTACTTCAAAAGGATCGCCGTCCAGCAAGAGCTTGGTACCGATCACGTCGCGGCGGCCGGAGAGTTTGTCGTGCCAGAAGCGATGGCTGATGATAGCCACTCCATTTCGGCCTTTCTGGTCCTCTCCCGGAGTGAATGCCCGCCCCATTTCGGGCGCGCATCCGAGCACGTGGAAGTAGTTGGCCGTGACTCGTACGCCAGTCGTCTCTTCCGCCTCTCCGATTCCCGACAAGATATGTGCTTGGGGCGCCATGAGGCTGACTTCTGCGAACGCTTGAGAACCATCGCGCCAGAGCTGATAGTGTAGAGCGTTCACGGGCAGCGCTGAGAACTGTTTGGCGATTTGCGGGATGCGGAACGCCACCGTTACCAGTTGTTGCGGATCGCGATAGGCCAGCGGCTTGAGGAGGATCGTTCGAGTAATGCTGAACATCGCTGTGGTGGTTCCGATTCCGAGCGTGAGAATTAAGACTGCCAGGGCGGCGAATCCGGGCGAGCGCCGGAGACTGCGCAAGGCGATTCTTAGCGGCATGGGCAGTCTCTAAGCAAGTTTTGGTCCAGGCGATTTGCGGCGGCTTCGCGTGATGGTTTCCCACCAGCGATGGCGAAAGTGGAAATCGAGTGTTCGAAATCGGGAGATTCTAAGTAACGACGCGCCGGCTGAATGTTCGCGTGCCGAGCAGGAACACGACGGTTACGGATGTAAGTAAGGCGAGCAGAATCCAGAAGAGCGGCAGAGTGGGAAAATCTTTGCCAGCTACGGGCGGCACCATGGAATAGCGGAGACCCTCTGCCGCGTATGTTAGTGGATTAATGAGCGTGAAGATCTGAAACCAGCGAATGTTACCGAGCGCGCCCCATGGATAGTAAGTGCAACCGGTGAAGAGCAGGGGCGTGAAGATGAGTGTGAACATGAGGCTGATCTGATCGGGCTTAATGATAGTGCCGATGAGCAGGCCAATGGTAGAGCCCACGAGAGCTGTGAGCAGAACCATGCTAATGAGCGTGAAGAGGCGGTCGGTTCTGACACTGAATCCGCTGCCGAGAATCAACCAGCCCAGCGGGAAGATGACAGAGCTTGCGATGGCACCGCGGACTGCTC
>CAXUCT010000240.1:0-7093 GCA_964249415.1 uncultured Bryobacteraceae bacterium
TTATAGAGTATTCCGCGTCTGGGAGCACGCTGTGCGCAGCACAGCGTGGCTGCTGCGATTACGGCGAGCTTTGCAATATTCCACGGAACAAACATCCGGTTCGGCCAGGTCGCTAAATGGGCGGACACAAAAAGAAGAAAGCCCGGTAGGCATTAGTTAGGAAGCGAGAGCATGTAAGGCAGCTTCTCAGCAGTCGGCCTCCGGTTTGTGCGTTCTAATTATGTTAGGTTCGGCTTGCCGACATAATATGCAGATTCTCGATGTCGAGGTTGCGCAGGATCACATTGACGGCCTGTCAAAGGCGAAGAAGCCCATCCTCGGCCTTGCCGAGCTGATCTGGAACAGCGTTGACGCGGACGCCACGGACGTCAAAGTTCGCCTGCATCGCAACAGCCTCAATGCGATTGAGAGCATCAGCGTAATCGACAACGGGCTCGGCATCAGCATGCAGGACGCCCAAGACGGTTTCGGGCACCTGGGCGGCTCATGGAAAAAACTGGACCGCCAGTCCCGCCGCGATAAACGCATTCTTCACGGCAGGCAGGGGCAAGGCCGTTACCGCGCATTCGCCCTGTGCGAGGGCGCGGAATGGGAAAGCGTATATCTGTCAAACGGATCGTTGAAAGAATTCAAGATTAGCGGCACGACGCACAACAAGCGCCGGTTTACCATTTCCGATGAGAAACAGAGCACGCAGGACGGCACGGGCACGACCGTTAGGCTCACGAACATCATTCCCCAACAGGGATCGCTCGATCCCGACCGTGCGGTGACCGAGCTGAACCGGCTCCTTGCGCTGTATCTAAAACAGTATCCTCAAGTGCGAATTTCTTATGACGGCGATGCCGTGGACCCCAGCGCCCTCGAAGACCGCCGGACTAATTATGAGCTGCCGGCTTTCGCCACGGAGAATGGAGAGCCATACCGGGCCTCTCTGACTGTCATCGAGTGGAAAATCGAGATCGAGCGCGCCCTCTACCTTTGCACCGAAAGCGGCTTTACCCTCCGGGAAATGGCACCGGGAATTCAAGCGCCGGGATATCAGTTCACTGCCTATCTGCGTTCCAAACTCCTGGAAGACATGGACGAGGCCGGGACCATCGATATGGATGAGTTCACCGACCTCAAGAAGCTCCTCGATGTCGCGAAAGAGCAGTTACGCAGGCATTTCCTCCAGAGGGACGCGGAAAAGGCCTCCGGCGTCGTCGAGCGTTGGAAGGAAGAAGACATCTATCCGTACGAAGGCGCGCCGAAAGATGTCATGGATGAGACCGAGCGGCAGATTTTTGACGTCGTGGCCTCCAGCCTTGACGCCTACGTATCGGAATTCAAGGAGGTGAAATCCAAGGCCAAGAAGCTTACGTTCAACCTCCTGCGCTACGCCCTTGAGAGCAACCCGGCCTCCATGCAGTTCATTCTGACCGAGGTCGTTGGCCTGCCCAAGGACAAGCAGGACGAATTCGCGGCACTGCTGCAGAAAACCTCGCTGATCTCGATGATCAACGCTTCAAGGATCGTCACGGACCGCCTCGACTTCCTCAAAGGTCTGGAATACCTGCTCTATGATCCTCAAATGCGCCCCAGCGTTAAGGAGCGGTCCCAGCTCCATAAGCTCGTCTCCCGCAATACATGGATCTTCGGCGATGAGTTTTACTTGGTGAATAACGACGAATCGCTAAATAACGTCCTGCGAAAGCATGTGGCAAACGCTCTCTTCGATGCCGATCTTGATAAGCCCGTCCTACGTCCGGGCGGCACTGCGGGGGTGGTAGATATCGGGCTTTCAAATATCCCGCCTGACGAGCAGATTGTCGATAGCGATATTGTAATTTCGAAGATTCTGGAGCGCCAGCCATCCGAAGGGCGCCATCATCTGATCATCGAGCTTAAGCGCCCATCTCAACCCGTCAGCAGTTCCGTGATCAGCCAGACTAAAAGCTACGCTTTCGCAGTCGCGGCCGACGAGCGCTTCCAAAATGTCCGGACGAACTGGACCTTCTGGGCTCTTTCAAGCAAAATGGATAACTTTGCGCAGCTTGAGGCGCAAATGGAGGGCCAGCCTCAGGGGGTTGTCTACCAAAGTAAGGCGAACGCCAGCCGCAATTACAACATGACTGTATGGGCCAAATCGTGGTCGGAAGTAATCGAGCAATGCTCTGCCCGTCTCCGCTTTTTCCAGGAGCGCCTAAACTATAACGCCAGCCAAAGCTCTGGAAAGAAGTTTCTTACCGACACGTACCCGAAATTCATACCCAAGTTCGTGAAAAATGAGAATATTGATGCCGCCACAGCCGAGGTTAATACCGAGGTGCCATCCGCTCCAACTCCGCCCATAGCCTCTCCCACTCCTGCTGATACCGCGCCGCTACCCCCGAATCGTGCAACACCAGCCCGTCCTCCGCACCCTTCCCGTCAGCGGAAGCGGTGAGGTTGGACCGTCGGTCCGTAACAGCGGGGGTCCGCGAAGTGTGCGGACATCCTACGATCTAGTCTCGATGAATTCTCTTGATCGCAATAGGATCGTTATAGAATCATCGTTCGATGCGTTTTAGGCAATTTAACTGTTTGCGGAAAAGATTGCCGCAGCGTTCGAATCCTACACTTGACCGTTGTCAGCTTCAGCTCTGTTTGTCAGCCATTTTGTCAGCACGAGGTCTCCGTCTCATCTGTTTCCGCTGTTCTCATACGTCTCTCGCGTGGCTCAGAACATGCCTGAAAACACGTGATTTCGAGAAAGAAATCTACTCATGAGACTTGACACGTATGGTTTCGTAATCAGCAGGTCGCCGGTTCGATCCCGGCGGGTGGCTCCAGATAAGCCTAATCAACAGAATCGATTACGGGAAATTATGGGCGGCCTTCGGGTTTCCCTTTTTCGTTACTATGCCCACCCCAAACCTTGGCCATGGCTTCCCGGATATGGGCCTCATTCGGGTGGATGTAGCGCTTTGGTCGTGTTCATGTCGGTGTGACCGGCCAGAACGTGGAGTGTGAACGGGTCCATATATTTTGCCCGACGGGTCAGACACGTATGGCGAAGCGTGTACAGGACGAATGGCTCCGCCTCCGAAGCCTCAATCGCGGCCACGTGCTGTTTCTTGACGCTTGACGCCTCGATGTGACCGCTTCGCGTGGGAGCCGGGAAGATCCAATGGGAACTTGATTAGCCTTTCCGCATCTCCAGGATGCCCTGAACGCGCTGGCTTGCGGCGTCGTGATCCCTTTCCTTTACCCTTGTCAATGTCGATGAGACCGTCGCGGAAGTTTTCCCACTTAAGGCGGAAACACTCTTCCGGCCGCAGAGCGCAATCGATCAGAAGAGTTGTGACATCGCGCAACAGGTAAGGGTCTGGTCTCTTTGGCTGTTGAACGTTAAACGGCTAATGTTTTGGTGCGCTGGAGACCATACTTTTAAGAGGGTGTTTGAAAAGGTAACTCCGGTTTCGAGTTTATATGGAATCAGCTGGCTTCCGTGAAACTGGCGAGTGCCAGACAATCACTACGCCACAGACCTCACCGACGCAATCTGGGAGCTACTCGCCCCGCTCTTGCCTGCAGCACGGCCCTGTGGGCGGCCTCGCACAACCGAGATGCGCAATGTGATCAACGCGATTTTTATCTGCTGCGCACCGGCTGTCAGTAGCGCCTTCTTCCCCGAGTTTCCGGCCTGGGGCACCCTGTATCACTATTTCGGATGTGGAAGAATTCCGGCGGGTGGACTTGCCTTCAACAAGCGATCTACGAGCAAACTCGCAGGCAAGCGGGCCGATCCTTGTGCCCCTCGGTGGTGATCATGGATGGACAATCAGTCAAGACAACAGAACGCGGCCGCGTTCGTGGCTTCGATGGACACAAACGCTTGAAAGGGCGCAAGCGCCACACCCTGGTCGATACTTGGGCTTGCCGATCGCCTGCAGAGTCGAGCCGGCCAACATATCCGACCGACGTGCGGGCTCCCTGCCGATGAGCGGCTTAGGCCCATTGTTCCCGACATTCGCACCGTCATAGCTGATGCCCGGACATGAAAGCCGCAAGCTTGCTCGTCAGATCATGCGTGATGACGGTTGGAAACTGCAAATCACCAAACGACGGCAGCGCGCTTTCAAGATCACGGGTCCTGACATGGATCGTGGAACGCAGCTTCGCTTGGCTCGGACGCAATCGCCGATTCAGCAAAGACTACGAATACATGGTGCAAACTTCAGAGAGCATGATCGCCATCGCAGCCACGCGCATCATGCTCAACCGACTCGCACCGGCGTGATACGTTTCAAACACCCTCTAAGCACGTGCGCAGCGGTTAGAAACAGTGGAAAGACGGCGTCTCGGGTGCACTTCCTTACCCTTACCCGCGTGTAGGAAGCTTTACTTCCACTCGCAGCCCATTCCGCTTTCGATTCAGCGCCGAAATCGACCCTTGGTGAAGGTGAATTGCACGGCCGCAATAGCAAGACCGAGGCCCACGCCCTCGTAAGTTCCTGTATTCTTTTGACGCGAAAGAAAGGCTGAAAGATCTTATCGAGATGCTCGTCTGAAACACCGGGCCCACTGTCTTCGACAATGATCGTTACTTCACTGCCGTTTGCCTCGGAACGAAGTGCCACGCGGACAGCTATTCCAGGATGGGTGAACCGGACGGCATTGCGGACAATGTTCGGTTCTTTGCACACCGGTAATGCCAGATTCAAGCCGGAAAAAGTAAGAAGCTGAGTTAGTAGCCCGTTAACGCGGGTTCATCCTGTTCCATGTGATTAAGAATTGTTTCCTATGTGGAGTTGCCAACCCTATGAAGCAGAGCAAGCGAGAGATTCAGCCGTGCTAAAGGCGAACGCAACTCCTGCGATACCGAGGCAAGCGATTCTTGATGAGCGCTCATCAAGGTTTGAATGCGTTCTATCATTTCGTTGAAGTCTGCACCAAGATCGGCTAGTTCGTCGCGACGCTTGGTGGCGGACACAGGCGCACGCGCTGACAGGTCGCCTTGACTCACGCGGCGGGCGGCAGCACTCAGTCCGGCGATTGGCCCTGCAATATGTCTTGCCAGAGCAAGGCACAAGAGCGTGACCGTAATCATCACGGGGGGATAAAGGCCCCTCGTAAGCCGTTCGGTACTCTAGATCAGCCAGTGAGCGCGGTATCGAAAGAACCAGAATGTATCGGTGGCCCGAGGGCGAGTAGGTTTCGTAAGCTGCGAGTTTACCTCTCAGTCCGTATTGCAAGAGGGGTGGTGTTGGCCTCGTGCGGCCTTTACAATGGCGCGGACATTTCGGGCAAAGCGCGCCCACGCACATCCCGACCGTCTGAATTTACTAAGTAGTGTTGACGGTTTTGATTTCCAAGGATGAACTCGCAGAACTGAGCATAGCCAGCGGCACCGCTTTCTTCATATGCATGGACCGATGCGTTCGTACCACCGGAGCTACTCCCGCCCACATGTCTGGCACCGTCAGTGGCGAGATCCGGCTTTTATGACGATGCTCGCGACCAGCAGCGCCAGCACCATAAGTATCGTGAGCCAAAACCACAGGAAACCCTTGATAAAGAGAGGGCTACGCGAAAACCACAAGTGCGTCCGCCGGGAAGGGAGGGCGGTCAGCGCCTCTGTTGCTTGTCCGGTCCAATTACTTGAAATACTTGCGCTCACGCCTTTGGCCAAGCATAAAGATAGCCCGTGCCACGGGATGCTACGAACCCTTTCAGAGCCGTCGGGCTGCGGTCCAAGCTTCTTTCTAAGATTGCTGACACGGAGATCGATGCTGCGGTCAAAAGGGGAGAACTGCCGACCGAGAAAACGTATGGGTCGATGGATCGAGCAAGAGATCTCCTGAGGAGACAGGAAGGGTCTAAGCGGCTGAGTAGCTTGCACGTTCAAGCGCGCACGCCGCGGAATCGCACCGATGCTCGCCAGCAGTTCACGTGCACCGAACGGTTTTAAGAGATAATCGTCGGCCCCCAATTCCAAACCTAAAACCCGGTCCAATTCGTCACCCCGCGCCGTCAGCATCACGTCAAGTACAACCAGCTCGAAGTTGCCCTCGAGCAAAGCCCGCTCGCCGTTGGTCTGTTCTTGAAGTGGGTTTTAATACTTTTTCAGTAACAACCAGATCAGGAAATCATTCCAGGACGTCACTTATGAACAGCGTAGTTGCGTCCGCAGTATCTTTGAGCAGACAGAAACGAGAGAACCGCGGCCACAGGATTGCGTATACCGTTTCGCTACTGCTACTCCTTGCCCTCGCACGGGGCGTTAGACGTGCTCGACTATCTTTCGGTCTCGGGCGATAACCTGTTTGTCGCAAGGGAATCGAGCGGCAGCTTTTTTTCAAATTTCCTTCCGGCCCCATGGCATCAAGGTGCGCGAACTGCAAGGGTAGTCCCAACGCGCACGGTTTTGCAGCTGTTCCCGAACTGAAGATCGGCTTCGCGACCAGAAGTGGTACCGAAAACCAGGTTGACGTGGTGGACATACGCAATATGACGTGACCTGCCCGCTGAACAAGAAAGCCTTTTCGCAACACGCCTGTCCATTCAACAACATTTCAGAAGGAGGCGGCAACGGATACGGTCGCGTCATACAGGGTTCAATGTTCAACGCCGCTGAGTGCGGTATTTACTTGCGCCGCTGACTGGGGAGAAACCGCGCGAAGGCAGATAAATAGACACCCGATTACTTGACAAGCGAATTATTACGCCATTATTCGGATACGTTAGGGAACTATAAGCCTGAAATTCGGGAATGCAAATCAAAGTGAGTTGCTGTCGAAATTCTAGACACGCGCGATAGAAAGCTTCAGGCGTGGAGTCGCCTGTTTTGTGGTCCGCAATTTGGAATCTCAACAATTGTTGAACGGCGTTGAGTGCCTGCCCTATTGACAGCAATGTTCGGTTGGGATGCTACGGCCTAATAATGCAGTAGTGCGAATATATCCTGGCCGGCTAGCTTTTGACGCCCCTTCAGGAAGGTAAGTTCGATTACAAAGCCAAGTCCAGCGATTTTTCCGCCAAGCTGGTTGACGAGACTGGCTACTGCTGACGCGGTTCCACCTGTTGCCAAAACGTCATCAATAATGAGTACGTTCTGTCCGGGCTCTAT
>CAXUCT010000241.1:0-2065 GCA_964249415.1 uncultured Bryobacteraceae bacterium
ATCTGAGTCGGCGGAAACGTCTGCCCGAGTACACTCTCGATTGCTGCCGCCAGGTACTGAGCGCGATTGTAGGTCGGGATTATAACGGTGACAGAGCTTTCTTGGGCAGAAGGTACTTGCAGGGAGGGAACCATTTATATACCCTTATGACCGTTCTGCGGGAGGTGTCCTCTGACGTATCTACAGAAACAAAAGCTTGAGTGTACCACGACCTTCAACTCTCGATTCGGAGGGGCGTGTTCGTACATAGTAAGATGCCTCATGGCCCTTATTTCAGGTCGCGGTTTCCGATCTATCGGTGCGCATCTACCCGTGAACTAGGCCGATGGAACCCCTTCGCAGAGTGCTGGCACAGCAGAGAATCTGCCCATGAGCCGGCAGGCAACACCATCAAGATCCATCGCAATGCGAGGAGTTCTCGTCCTTGGAATATCACAATGGACAAAGATCGGCGCGCAATTTGCGGGTGTTGTGCTTCTCTCCCGATTCCTCACTCCAGGGGACTTTGGGATCACAGCTTCAGTGGCCCCACTCATCGCGTTCATGGCGATTTTCCAGGATCTTGGTCTGCAGCAAGCCATCATCCAGCGGAGTAGCATAACGCAAGAAGATCTGACCAGCATTTTTTGGCTCACCGTACTTCTCGGATGTGTGCTGACATTGGCATTGTTGGGCCTGAGCCCCGCCGCAGCCTGGTTCTTCCACGACCGTCGCCTGCTCTGGGTCACAGCGGTTTCCTCCATTCCGGTGCTGATCTCTTCTCTAGCCGCCGTTCCCTCAGCGGTGCTAAACCGTCAGGGCAGATTTGGCGTACTGGCCCAAAACGATGTGATGACGTCGGTAGCAAGCGTTCTGACCGCTGTTGTCGCGGCCCTGCTTGGCTGCCGCTATTGGTCGCTGATCATCGCCACGATTGTCACAAATGCGCTAAGTACAGTATTCCTTGCTTGCCGAGCTGACTGGCTGCCGGGCCGCCCCAGGTTTCAATCGCCGGAACGAGATCTGATTCATTTTGGTAGCAATCTCACGGGCTTTACTTTGGTCCAGTTCTTTGCCCGCAACGCGGATAATCTTCTGATTGGGCATGCCTGGGGAGTCACTGCACTCGGTTACTACGATCGCGCCTATAAGATCCTGTTGTTGCCGATCCAAAGCATTAGCGCTCCAGTTTCGCGAGTAATGATCCCTTTACTGAGCCGGATCGAAGCCGACAAGCCGCGCTTCAGAAGCGTATACCTGCGTGTTGTCACGCTAATTGGCCTGACCGCCGTACCCGGGATGGCTGCGCTGGTCGCCACAGCTGCGAGCGTGATTTCCTTGCTTTTCGGAGCGCGTTGGGCGGCAGTGACGCCGATTTTTCTGTGGCTTGGGATCGCGAGTTTGATTCAGCCGATCAACAATACAGCCGGCTTGATTTTCATTTGTCAGGCGCGGACACAAGCCATGTTCCGGCTTGGAATGTTTACATCCAGCACAGCCGTGTTATCGTTTCTCATCGGATTGAAATGGGGTGTAGTGGGGGTCGCGGCAAGTTATGCGATCAGCGACTATGTTGTTCGCCTCCCGGTTCAGTATTGGTCCGTCGGCCGCGTCGGCCCAGTCAGTGTAATGGATTTAGCTTCCATTCAGGCCCCGCTGCTTGTATCTGCCGGTATAACTTGGGTCATCTCTCATCAAGTTCTTGCCGGCAGCTTACGTTTAACCGGGCCCGCGTTGATCGCTGCGACGGTGCTGGTGTCCTATGCCCTTTCGGCGCTAGCAATTGCTTCGGTCCACAATGGACGAGTCGCATTGAGGGAAGGCATGTCTATGGTCGTTCAAGTGCTAATTGCTTATAGAAGAAAGCCGCGAATAGACACTAATCCATAGGATGCCGTAAACAAGAATCGCCGTAGCTGATCAACAAAGTAAATGCAACCTCGCTGTTTCGTCGGTTTTTTTGGGATCACTCGCGCCCTGGAATGGACAATTACAAGTATCGAGAAGAACGTATTCAACGCCTTAACCGAAGCCGGTGTAGAACAGGTTCGGGCCGCACATTTCAACTACCCACAATTTATTCATG
>CAXUCT010000241.1:2075-7093 GCA_964249415.1 uncultured Bryobacteraceae bacterium
CCCCGGAGCGGTGAAATTAATGTACCGTTCCAGATGGGAGATATCAGCCGCCTCGGACTCGACAAACACGTCATTGAGCCGCAGGTTGAGAACAACATCTCTGAATACATGACGTCAGTCATGAGCGTTCCCCAGAAAAATGAAGATGACGTTGGTGGTACAACGCGTCGTAATGCGCTGTATCAGCTTTACAGCCTGAAGGGACTTTCGCGGCTTTTCAGAGAGGCCGACCCATCGTCTTACGACATGGTGATGCTGCTGCGGCCGGACCTCCGTTACTTGGATCCGATGCCAGTCAGACAGTTGCTGTCTCAGATTAAGTCCCGGAAGTATATAGAGCGTGGCTTGGCGGGTCGCAACGTGCAACGCCTGCGCCGCGGTTTCAAGCCACCTGCAGACATCGTGACGCCCTCTTGGCAGAAGTGGGGCGGCTTAAACGATCGATTTGCAATTGGGACCCCGGAAGCGGCTGACGTCTATATGAGGCGGATCGACTGTTTGGCTGATTTCTGTGCTGGGAGCCCATACTTTCAAACTGAAGCACTCCTGCAGTTCGCGATTGCACGGGCGGGTTTGGTAACTGCAGAGACGTGGGTGCGCGCTGCAAGAGTGCGATCTAACGGCGAAACCGAAAAGCGCGATATCCCTCGCGGAAGAGACCGGCTGCGGATGTCTCTACTCCGCCCTATTCATCGGATTGGGCAGTAGCGTGCCAGATTGTAATTCGAAGAGTTCGGCTGCGGCGACGACCAGCAAGCAATCTATTCACGGCCGCCGGCTACGGACCGCGCTTTGAGCGGCGTGGCTGAAGGATGTTGCGGGATCCGTTCTACGTCCAGGGGGGATGGCGCCAGTACACGGTCCAATGCTTCGGTCGAACGGAAACCGGCCAAGCGACCGCTCAACGTGATCCAATGAAGATGAGTCCGTCCCACGTTCAGCTGGATAGAGGACAGAGAGGCTCGCAATAAAGGTACAGCAAAAAACAGCGCGCGCCACCAGAGCGGCATCGGATGCTTTTGCAGCAGCTTTCCCTCTCCCAGAGCATAGCTATAACGTTTAGCACGGCCCAACTGATCAGACCTTCTAAAAAGCTGGGGATGAATCACGCGAACCGCGCGATCGAAGTGGACGTAAGATCCAGCCTTCAGCGCTCTAAGGACCAAGTCGTTATCTTCGCCGCTGCCCCAAGCGGAACCTGCGCCCACGCCGAGGTTCCGGTCGAATCCGCCGATTTCGCTGATCACGGTAGTTCGCAAGAAAATCGCATAAGAGATTGCCCGGCGCCAGCACTTGGGCTGCGTTAGCTTGCCTGTGCGGTCGCGCCACGGCAACGTGGGCGTGCCCTGATCGTCGACAGAATCTCCGATGACCCCATCCCATCCTGGATTTTTTGTGAACAGCCGGTTCACCTCGAACAGGAGATCCTCGGGATACCGGCAGTCGTCGTCCGGGAAACAGACGACATCTCCTGTCATCTGACGTAACCCTATGTTGCGTGCTCGCGACAGACCAAGTGGAGAAGAGAGATGGTGTATCTCAAGCCGACTTCCGAATGCTTCCAAAATCGGAAACAGGCGGCCATCCGTATTCTGATCTACGATGATGACTTCGAAATCGCGATGACTCTGGCGGCATAACGATGCCAGCAGTTCATGCAATTCGTCTGTACGACCGACAGTGCCAACAATAAGAGAAAAGCGCATTTGAACCTAGACCACCGACCTCATGCCGTAGCCCCACAAACTGCTCTCCCCGAGTGAAATTGTAACATTTGGCCGTATAACGGGGAAGCGTAAGGTTATGTGTAAGTTTAATCTGGGTTCTAGTACTTATTAAGCAGATTGCGTCGCGGCCGAAGCTTCGCCTTGGAATATCAAATCTTCGGCCCTTACACCATTTTTAGGCCGCCCTTAGTCCTTCTTTACGTCAAAAACAATACCCTCATACGGAGGGATATCCGTGATGAGCAGCGATCGGCGCCGGCAAGACATCCGGCAGCAATCTGCTGGCAATGCAACCAGAGATCATACCGGCGAATTCGCTGAGGCTTTGCCCATCATCGTCCTGTTTACGACGATATCCGGCACTCTCGATGCTCTTCGCAAAGCGGCACTACTGGCCGATCAACTTGGGGCGCGCATTCAAGTCTTGGCGGCGCACGTAGTCCCCTACCCCTTGCCTCCTCACAAGCCGCGGGTCAGCCTGGAATTTCGCTTCCGGCAGTTTTGCGCTGCATGTCAACAAGAAGCGATTGAGACTCAACTCGATATCCGGCTATGCCGCGATGCTCGCCAATGTATTCGTGATGCGTTCACGCGTCCCTCGCTCATCTTGATCGGCGGCTGTGAAGGCTGGTGGCCATTCCAATTTGAAAAGCGGTTGGCCAAAGATCTAAGAAACGCCGGTCATCACGTCGTATTTGTGGGTGGTCTTCCGTTGCCGTGAGCGCCGCAAAAATGTCCAACGCGAAGCATGTTCCTGGGAACCGCACGGCACTCACAGCGATTGTGTGCATTATGGCCATGAACTCGTCCTGTGCTGTCGTGAGTCTGGTTAACCATCAGTACCCGCTAGGAGTGGCGCCAATACTTATTCTCATACCTGGGCTCCTTAGAGGCCTGGACGTCAGAAGCGGTCGTCGCGTTAGGCGTCTAGGGCCCTTCGAGTGGTCCTGTTTCGCGGCTGGCTTTCTCTTTCTGGCCGTTCTGCCATTCTTTATTTTTTTGAAACTTTAACTCTGCAAAGGAAAAGATGTCCGAAGCAATAACATCAGACGCTTGCTATTTGTGTACGGAAGAAGCGAGGATTCAGAACCTCGGCTCGTCGTTCTTGGTTGACTGTTCGCGCTGTGGCGCCTATGAAATCGAAGCGCTGCTCACAACAGTCGAATTGAAGAATCCCGGTGCCTTGTGGGATTATCTCAAGAAGGAACGGGGAACCGGAAGCCTCCGGCCGCTCATCTTTCGTGAGCTTCTCAGCAGGGGAATTCCCGCGGGAACAAAGCTGAAAGGCAAGTTGTGAGAGAGAATGCCGGGCCTGTTATCCGGCGGAAGTCCAGGTACCCGAAGAGCTCTTTGCAAAGACTAGCAATCCACCATTAGCTAGCGATGGAACGTCAAATGTCCCTAAGGGCAGTTGAAGAAGATGCCGGGCGATCGCGCGGATTGTTCCCGAGTGGGCAACAATGGCAACCGCGGAGTCTCTATGGCGATCTGCGATGTCGTCGATTGCATCTGTGACGGTCTGCTCGCTGACCCGGAGTGCTTCTGGAGTGGCGAACAAAAGCTCTCTTAAATCGGAACATAACTGCAGGGGAACACCTAAGGATTCGGCGATGATCTGGGCCGTCTCCTGCGCTCTTCTGAGATCGCTTGAATAAACTCGCACAACGCGACGTGTCTCCAATTGATTTGCGAGCTGCACGGCTTGCTGCCGGCCAGCCTCGCTGATCGAGGGATTTTCATTGCCGGGCGGATCGCGCGTTTCCGTCTTCATATGACGGATCAGGATCAACGAGGCAGGGGAGGTTCCCATTTGCCGTCTCAATGTGCTTGGAGAAGGGCGGACGGCAAGGGCAATGCGCTCGCCTGCGCCCGGTGCCTTGCGGACGCTGCCTTCGCGGCAATGCTCGGTCGTGTAGCGCTGCGGTTCGGGGTGCCGGCATCCTGTGAAACTCTGTTCAGAGCAACGCTGTTCTGGGCCACAAAGAACTGCGGATCGGGATTTGCAAAGAAGGCCTCATGGACCAAATGGAGGCACGTTTTTAGCTGCATCTGAGGAACAGCTACCCTCACGGAATAAGATGAGGCCTCAACCGGAATAACAAACGCCGCAATACCCTGCAGTGCAGCGGCTACCCTTCGTTCGATAATCTCCTTTTCTGAGACTTGGCCAACAAGCGTGAAAATCGCTTGATGGCTTCGAATTTGCGCCCCCAAACACCCGTCCGGCGCGAGACTCTTTCCAGGTATCTTCGAGCTTTCATTCACTGCGATGTAGAGGACGCGGTCGGAGGAACTTAGCACGCTTGCTTCCGAGCCATGTTGCTCGGAAAACCTGACAAGACCCTGGAGGTGAGCCGCTTGAGAGGCGCAGCGGACCTCAAACAGAGCGACGTCGTTTTTGACGGCAATGGATTTAATCAGGTTTGCACTTTGGGCCGCATTGCTCTCAATCCGAGTCCCTTCGCCACTTGGGCAAAACGTATTGCGAATCACAATGGGGATGCCCAGCCGCTGCGCCGGCGCCATAGTCTCGGGGTGCAGGATCGTGGCTCCTGCATTCGCCAGTTCGCTCGCTTCCTCGTAGGACAAGCGCCGAACCTGGCATCCTTCGCTTAGCAGCCGCGGATCGCAGGTCAGCATCCCGTCTACATCTTTCCAGACCTGGATTTCGTCTGCATGGACGGCCGCTCCCACAATCGACGCTGTAAAATCAGATCCGCCCCGGCCCAACGTCGTGGTGTGCCCCTTCTCGTTCGCGCCAATAAATCCAGCGAGCACCACCAGCTTGTCGCGCGCCGCGGCCGTGACCGTTGGACGAATACGCGCGTAAGTTTCGCAATAAAGCGGCTTTGCATTGGTGAACGTGCTGTCGGTCACGATCAGCTTTCTGGAATCGAAATGCACGGTTTCGCCACAATGCTCCTGCAGCACGAAGGCTAGTAGGTGGCTGGAGAGCTGCTCTCCCAAGCTCGTGGTCCAATCCTGCAATTCCCGGCTAAAGGCGCGCTCCCCTTCACTTAGCTCCAACATCCGGACATGCAGGTCGCGGAACGTGTCTTGCAGATACTTTTCCGCCGCGCTTCGCGCGTCGCCGTGAAGAAGCTCTTTACAGGCGGCAAAGTGACGGTTCTTTATCGCCTCTTGTAGCTTCCAGGCAGAATAGCTGTTTCCCTTGCGAGCCGCTGAAAGAAGCGCCAAGAGACAATCTGTGGTGTCTCCCATGGCCGACGCGACTACCACGGGATGACGACTGGATTCTGACCGGACAATCGATATTACCCGGCGGATGGA
>CAXUCT010000242.1:0-1627 GCA_964249415.1 uncultured Bryobacteraceae bacterium
GAGCAGAGCCACAGTGGATTGGGGCGTCATCAGGCTCTGGCGTGCTAGCCCAGATCCGTCGTTCAGCGCAAACCCTGAGCCGTCGCGAGTGATGCCAATCTCCTGTAAAAATGCGTCGCGCTCAGCCAAGCCGGCTTCGAGGGTTCCGGTTCCTCGCGCGGCATGCGCCACCTCGCGCAACAGCATCTCCGCGTGCAGGTTCTGACTGGCTTTATTGATCACTTGAAGCTCTTGGGAGAGCGGAGCGGAGCCGTGAACCGCGAGCACTACGCCCGGCTTTGACAGAGATTCGCTCGTCTCAACATACCGTGCGCGCGGTGCGCCGCGAACGATGATGCCAACATCTCGTAAGCAATCAACCAGCGCTTCCGCCGCAAAAAGCGCAGGATTGTCTACCGCCAAATCTTCGCGCCAGGCCTCCGCAGCCGTGCCGATGGTGCCCCAGAGTAAGATTTCTTCGCTGCCCGGAGAGCGCGAGACGTGAACGGCGCTTCTGCTTGAACCGTCCGTGAGCACTTGATTCAGAATCACGAAGTGACTTGAGGCGGGCCGCAACTCAACGCCTGCTGATTCCGCAACCGCAGTGGGGTATACGGTGAGCGAAACGGCGTTATCGTTCAGAGCGAGAGAGCTTACAGGCGCGCCATAGCCGTAAACACTGTCATCAATCGTCCAACCCTCCGGGTACGGAGTGCCGGGGTAGCGAGTGGCCACACCGGTCACGTCACCATCAATCGCACGGATGCCGGTAGCCGCTAACTTAGAAGCAAGTTCCCTTAACGCCGCTAGTGGATCGCGGTCGGCTGAATCGGCCGCATACGGCAGCACGCGCCCTGACAGGTTCGGATCTCCGCCGCCGATCAACTGAAGTCCGGAGAGAGTCGACTGACCCGGAGTCCACTGGCCGGTCGTCCGCAGCTCCGTGCGAACCATATAATTCGCGCCCAGCCGAACCAGCGCCAGCGCGGTGGTGTAGAGCTTTGCGTTCGAAGCAGGTGTGAAGAACTCTTCGGAGTTCAACCGGGCGAGAACCTCGCCGCTTTCCGCATCCACAAATTCGAAACCCACTCTGCCGCGTTGAACGGCGGAGGACCCTTGCACCAAGGAATGGACTCGGCGGGTGACTTCGGTTGGAGATGCGCCGAAGATCTTTGTCGCCAGCAGGAACATCTCGGCGAGTCGCTGAATAAACAACGGGCTAACTTTTCCCCGCTCCAGCGACGCTCACCTGAAGGTCGCGCGCGCTCTTGTTGTCTGTCATCAGGCGTGCCTCCAGCATGATGAGCAAGGCAAGCACGAGGACGGCAACCGATCCTAGGGCGGGAAGCAACATGACATATCGGATGCCCAGAATGCTGTCGACGTAGCCCAGGAGCCAGGGCGCGCACATCGCACCGGTGATGGCTATAGAAAAGATGCTGTTGTAGAAACCTGAGTGGAAAGAAAAGCGATCGTCCAGGCTTTCTGCAATCAGCGGGTAGATAGGCGCAAACCCGGCGCCGATGACCAGGACCGCGACCCAGGCGCCCGCGAGTGAAGTGGTGAAGCTAAGCAGCAAATAACCAAGCATCGCTAAAATGATGCTGCCGAGGAGTAGCCGCTTGTGATTCACAGAGGCAAGTAGCGG
>CAXUCT010000242.1:1637-7087 GCA_964249415.1 uncultured Bryobacteraceae bacterium
CACTGCGACACGCCCCGCCATGAGCGCCAGGAAGTACCCGGCAAGCGCGAAGATGGCCCAGACTGGATTGGTGCCCAAGCGGTGAATCAGGAAAAGCGGCAGCCAGCCGGCAATGGCCCATTCGTTCCCGAACTGGAAAAAGAGTAGCAGCGCAAACAGCGCGCCGGCAATGCTGCGGACGTTCCGCAACGTCTTGCGACGGCGGTTTTCCTCTTCACTAGCTTTTGCGGGTTGGAGGGCTGCCGGAAGCTTATTGGTAGCAAACCTGACGAAATAAATAAGAGGCACAATGGCCAGCAAAGCCGTTTCAATCTGTACCGACCCAGCAAAGTACGTAATGCTCACAATGAGGGTAGCTATAAGGCACCCCCAACCGAACAGCACGCCGGTGAGATTCACCATCGCCGCGGGGGCTGCGGCGAAATAGGGCTCCAGAAGATAGAGTAGGGCAGTAGCCAGGAGGCCGCCTGCTGCACCCACGCATGCCAAACCCGTCATGCGCCATAGTGCTGCCACTGGTGGCACAAGGAACGACAGCGCCAGAAGACTTGCGCAGCCCACAGCGCACGCGACCAGCGCCAGAGTGCGGATAGAAATACGATGTAGGAGGCGCCTGATGGCGGCAACGGCAGTCACGTAGCCCGCGTTGAGCGACAGGAAGTGCAGTCCGATTAGCTGCGGATCAGTATTGATGTGATACTGCCAGGCAATTAGAAGCGAGCCGAGAAGGCCCACCAGTACCCCCAGAAGGAGGAAACCGCCGACCCACTCTCGCGCTAGACGATTTGATAAAAAACCTTGCTGAAGCTGGAGGCTATCTGTTGACACGTTCGGGACGTAATCTTACAATAAAAACATCACTGAAAAAGGAGGTGGTCCAGTCGAATGAATTCTGGTAGTGACTGTAGCATACAATCCACGCGCGAGGTGGCCGACTCTTAGAGTCGCCGTTCGTACGTTCAGGTTTCGTTTCAGTGACGAGGCCGCAGTTCCTGTGGACCGGCTGCCCGTCGCGCGTCACGTAGCTAGAGTATAGCCGTAAGGCAACACGAAGGCCCTGTCCGGTGTGCTCGTTGAGTCGCTGGGCAGGGCTTTTCACGTGTCGGCTCACCGTGCTAAAATACGTATTACCCTCCGTTTTGAAAGGAATTTAGTTGTATGAAAGTAGGAATTCATCCCGCTTACGACGAGGTGAACGTGGTTTGCGCCTGCGGATCTACGTTCGGTACTCGCTCCACTCATAAGGGCGATCTGCGCGTGGAAATCTGCGCAAGTTGCCACCCCTTCTTCACTGGCCATCAGAAGCTTGTGGATACAGAAGGCCGAGTGGATCGCTTCCAGAAGAAGTTTGCAAAAGCTCGTGAGATGCAGGCTCAAAAGAAGGCCGCCGACGATGCCAAGGCTGCCAAGAAAGTCCACTAGACCACTAGATCGGTTCGGGCCGGACTTGTAGTGCGCCGCAAACTTACTGTGGCGCCACCAATCCCTTACGGATTGCAAAAAGTACTAGTTCAGCTGTCCGGTGGATGTTCATCTTCTCCATCAAATTGGCGCGATGAACAGATACAGTGTTTACACTCAACTCAAGTAAACCCGCGATCTCCTTGTTAGACTTCCCTTGAGCGATAAGCTGCAGGACCTGTTTTTCTCGTGCTGTCAGCCGGTTGATTTCATCCTCTTGTTCCTGCGCGACATACTTCAAACCAGGGCCTATATAACGTTTGCCCTCCGCCACGGCGCGAATAGCGCCCACTAAATCCACATCGATCGCGCTCTTCAGCAAGTAGCCCTTTGCCCCGGCGTCAAGCGCATTTCGAACGTAATTGTCGTCGGCGTGCATACTCAGGACCAGCACTTCCGTACCAGGTAGATGCTTCACTATCTCCTTCGTGGCCTGCACGCCGTCTAGTTCCGGCATCGAAAGATCCATCACCACCACTTTCGGCTTTAGCTCGTAGGCAGTCCGGATTGCCTCAATACCATTGTTTGCTTCGCCCACAACGGTCATTCCATCCTCGTCTTCGAGAATGCGGCGAAAGCCGCGGCGCACTAAGCTGTGGTCATCTACAAGTAAGACTGTGATTTCTTGATTCATGATTGACGGCTAACTACCTCTTCCAAAATCTTGTCTCCCGGCGATTCATACACTTGGTCAAACTGGCCCAAGGGCATCTTGAGAGTTAATACCGTACCGCCGTTCGGAGTGGAGGAAATGTTTAGGCTGCCTCCGATCAACTCCGCGCGCTCGCGCATCGCGATTAGGCCAATGCCGGACGTGATGCTCCTCTTGGAATGGGGCATACCTCGTCCAAAGTCCTTTACTTTAACGGTGAGTAGCGGCGCCGAGAAAAGCATCTCTACTTCCGCCGACTTAGTGCCTGAATGCTTGGCAGCATTGTTTAAGGCTTCTTGAACAATGCGGAAGCAGTGAATGGCAGCCTGTCCCGTAATCCGGACCGGTTCTCCGATTACTCGTGACATCGTAGGAATGCCCGTCTGGCGTTCGAAGACCGACGTATACCATTCAATGCCTTTCGCAAGCCCATAATCATCAAGTACCGCGGGGTGCAGCATTTGCGATAGGCTCCGCATCTTTTCGAGCGTGTTATGGGTAATCTGGCGAACTTCCGTCAGTTCCGTTCGCAGCGGAGAATCCGGCGGGATGCCTTTCCGCTCAGCTCGTTGAAGCATAGCTCCCACCGCAGTCAATATCTGGCCAAACTCATCGTGGAGTTCCCTTGAGACGGAACGAAGAACTTCTTCCTGCACGGTGATTAACCTGGCGGCCAAGACACGCCGCTGCCGCGACATGGATTCGAGCTTCCCAAACAGCTGGCGATTGGAATAGATCAGATACAGACTCGTCACGACGATGGCAAGGATGGTGGCTACAAGGAAGGCATAGAGGTCCCTCTCTACCCCGTCGTAAATAGAGGCGACCTTCTGGTCGGCCCGCTGTTCCGCTTCTGTGTTGCGCTCCAATAAATACGACACTTGCGTGGCGAGCGTTGCTTGCTGGGAGGAAAGCTGCGTGGCAATGAGCGCCTTGGCGGCCGCCTCCTCTCCCATGCCTGCTTCCTCGAAGGCTTCATCAGAAGTTGCCCAGAACTGCTTCAAAGAGTTGACTAGCATTGCCTGTTTGTCGGGCCTTCGAGTCACGGGCGTCAGTTTAGCTTCGGCTTCAATCGCGTCTTCGAGGTCTTCGCGAAGCACTGAAAATTGCCCCTGGTACGTCGCGATGCTAAGTCTATCGGGCGTCTGTGTCATGTCGCGCAGCTTCAGACCTACGGTGTTGAGGTCGTTTTGCACGCGGAGCAGAAGCAGCGAATCATGCCGGTTCAGGTCAATGATTTCCGTTTGTAGCTTCCGAAGTTTATGAAGCTGTGACCGCGCATACCCCGAGAAGCCGGTGACGGCCGCCAGCGTGACCAGCAAACCTATCAAAAGCCGAAATGTCGGGGATTTCGCCATCACTACCGGCTGTAACCAATGATGGCCACATAGTATGTGACGAAGGAGATTGCTTATTTGTTGCTTCTAATGGCGAATAAGGTGTCAACACTTCCAGCAACTAGAAAGCGTTCGTGAGATAAAGATCTAATTCTGAAAAGGTCTGGCGGAAGCTAATGGGAGTCGAACCCACCCGTGACAACAAAAGTGCCGCACTCCGGTTTTGAAGACCGGGCCCTGCACCGGCAGAGTCTAGCTTCCGGCTGAAATTGTGGCGCTCTCGGGTCGCTCCGCAAGTTGCGAGCTGATGGCATAACGAAGCTCCTCCACTCCCGCGCCGGTCGCGCTCGATATAGCGTAAAACGGCAGACCTCGGCCCTCAGCTTTCTGTCTCACCGCTTCGATGCGGGAGACGTCTTGACAAGCATCGACTTTGGACGCAACTACGATCATCGGCTCCTTTACGAGTTCCTCGCTGAAGCGCCCGAGTTCGTGAAGAATCACATCGAAGTCGTGATCGGGCTTACGGCCGCTGAAATCAGAAACATCCACCATGTGCACCAGTAGCCGCGTCCGCTCTACATGTCGCAAAAATTGAATTCCGAGTCCGTGGCCCTCGTGTGCGCCTTCAATCAGGCCCGGAATGTCGGCCAGCACAAACGTGCGGTCGCCCGCTTGCACCACCCCAAGATTCGGTTCCAGAGTAGTGAACGGATAATCGGCCACCTTTGGCTTGGCGGCGGAGAGCCGCGAGATCAAGGTGGACTTGCCGGCATTTGGAAATCCGACGAGCGCGGCATCGGCTAATAGCTTAAGTTCTAGCCGCAATTTCAACGCATCGCCTGGTTTGCCTTCTTCGTGTTCCGTGGGCGCCTGATGCGTGGAAGTAGCAAAGCGGGCGTTGCCGCGCCCCCCGCGTCCACCGCGCGCCACGGTAAAACGCTGTTCCGCTGCGGTGAAATCAAAAAGCTGTTCACCCGTTTCAGCGTTGTACACTATCGTGCCCACGGGAACTAGCAGCTCGACACTATTTCCCTCGTGCCCGGTGCGATTGCTACCTTCTCCATGACGGCCGCGCTGCGCCGTATGCTCTGGATTGAACCGGAAATGGAGCAGAGTGTTGTAGTTTTGGCTAGCAATCATAGTGATATCGCCGCCACGCCCACCGTCACCCCCGCTCGGCCCTCCTCGCGGCACAAACTTCTCGCGCCGGAACGCAAGGCAACCATTGCCGCCATCGCCAGCTTTCACGGAAATAGTAACTTCGTCTATAAACACGGCAGAAGAGGCCTAACGCCCGAAGCAGAACAGGCCAAGATAGAAGAGGCTGAATACCGGCCCTAAGCTTGGGCCGCGATAATGTTCACGAACTTGCCGAGCCTGCCTCGATCGCGAAATTCCACCGTGCCCGGCACCGTAGCAAACAACGTGTCGTCCTTGCCTACGCCAACATTTTTTCCCGGCTTGTAGCGGGTACCCCGTTGGCGAACGATTATGGAGCCACCCGTTACGAATTCGCCCGAAAAAACTTTGATCCCCAGCCGCTGCGAATTTGAATCGCGCCCATTTTTAGAACTGCCTAATCCTTTTTTGTGTGCCATGACAACCCCTAAAGCGGCCGCGGCCAACCAAAGCGTAAGCTAAGCGAAAGCCTGCAAACAAAAAATTAATATATGATATCATGCACTTCTACACGCGTGTAGTTCTGGCGGTGCCCGATGGTGCGCTTATATTGCTTCTTGCGCTTAAACTTGAAAACTATAATCTTGTCGCCCCGGCCGTGAGAAGCAATCTTTCCACGTACACGCGCACTCTTCAGCGCATCGCCTAAAACCAACTCGTTCGCTTCATTGGAAATCGCAAGAACGCGGTCAAACTCTACATCCGTACCGATATCGCCAGCCAGCGTATCTATCTCGATAGTCTGCCCAGGCGCTACACGGTACTGCTTGCCGCCTGTCTCGATCACAGCATACATATAGAATCAAAGCCTTCTAGAT
>CAXUCT010000243.1:0-1783 GCA_964249415.1 uncultured Bryobacteraceae bacterium
GCGTCAGCCAAGCCCTCGATCTTTCGGGTCTCGGCAGCGGCGCGCTTCGCCTCATCCCCGTTGACGAGCGCGGGCGCATCCGGTTGGACGCGCTTCAAAAAGCAATCGCCGCAGATCGCCAAGCCGGTTTCACTCCGTTCCTGATTGTTGGCACCGCGGGCACGGTTGATACTGGCGCTGTCGATGATCTCGCGGCGCTCAGCAGCGTCGCTCATAGGAACCGGCTCTGGTTCCACGTTGATGGCGCACTAGGGGCACTTGCCATCTTGGCTCCGGATCTGGCCGGGCGTCTGGCAGGCATCGAACGCGCCGATTCGCTGGCCTGTGACTTTCATAAATGGGGCCAAGTGCCCTATGACGCCGGCTTTCTCCTGGTGCGGGACGGCAGTCTACATCGACAGACCTTCGAGACTCCCGCGGCTTACTTGAAGCGCGAAACACGCGGTCTAGCCGCCGGTTCCCCATGGCCTTGTGATTTGGGGCCCGACCTCTCGCGCGGATTTCGCGCGTTGAAAACCTGGTTCACCTTCAAAGTATTCGGAACGGCTGCGCTCGGCGCCGCCATTTCCGAAACTTGCGCCCTCGCCCGGTATCTCGAATCAAAGGTTTGCCAGTCGCCCGAACTCGAACTGCTCGCCCCCGTCGAACTCAATATCGCCTGCTTCCGTTACCGTTGCGAGAACGCCGATGAAGTGAATGCCGAAATTGCTATTCGACTGCAGGAATCGGGCATCGTCGCCCCTTCCACCACCACGCTCAATGGCCGCGTAGCTATCCGCGCCGCCATTACAAATCACCGCACCACGCGCGCCGACATTGACGTTCTAACGGACGCCACTCTTCGCGCGGGGCGTTCCCTGCAGCCGGAATCTCACCCCCACCAAGTCCATCACGCGCAGCCTCAGGAGGTCGCGTTGCAGCCATGACCGAGTGGCCAATCAGCGTTGCCCGCAAAGCCGGCCTGGAAAAGGTGGAAGCTGAGCTTGCCGCTGCCCCGGAGTCGCTTCATCTTCGCTTCGAGCGCGCCTGCATTTTGTCCGAACTCGGCCGCCATGAGGATGCACGGTATGCTTTCCTAGATCTCCTGGTTCGAGATCCAACTCACCGCGCCGGTCTAAACAACTTCGGCACTCTGCTCTATTCAACCGGCTACCGCAGCGCCGCGCGAACCGCTTATCAGGAAGCGGTCGCCCGGCACCCGCATGATCCAACCGGGCACGTAAATCTCGCCAATGTTCTTCTGGAAGAAGGGGAGCTCGAAGACGCCCGGGCGCATTACGAAACCGCACTGCGCATTGCGCCCCATCACCCTGAGGCTCACCAGGGTCTCGGCAGCTTATTGATCGAAATCGGCGACCCGGAAGCCGCTCTAGAACATCACCGCATTGGCTATCGCCAGCGCGCTCTTACGCAGCTGCCGTACCGAGGCGATGGGCCGCCCATTCGACTCTTACAACTAGTCTGCGCCAAGGGAGCTAACGTGCCCATCCGCCATCTCTTGGATGACCACATCTTTCAGACTTCAATCCTGCTGCCGCAGTTCTACAACGCGGCGGGCCCGCTTCCGGAACACGACTTGGTGTTTAACGCCATTGGAGATGCGGACCATTCAGAGGATGCGCTCGAAGCGGCGGTTGACTTCCTCACCCTGACCTCCGCGGCCGTGTTGAACCATCCTTCCGCCGTGCTTCGCACCGGCCGCGCCGAAAACCTGTCGCGCCTCAGCCGGCTGCCCGGGGTCATCACGGCCCATAGCGCGCGACTGGCGCGCGAACTTCTCGCC
>CAXUCT010000243.1:1795-7074 GCA_964249415.1 uncultured Bryobacteraceae bacterium
TCCCGATGCTGCCGCCACCCTCGCCGCGCTCGGATTTTCATTACCGCTTCTTGTGCGTACCCCCGGCTTCCACAACGGACGCCACTTTGCAAAAGTCTTGGATCCCGCTGAACTTCCGCACTGCCTCGAAACCCTACCTGGCGCCGAACTGGTCGTGCTGCAGTTTTTTGACTCCCGCGGCATTGACGGCAAAGTACGCAAGTACCGCGTCATGATGATTAACGGCGGGCTCTATCCCTTGCACCTTGCTATTTCAAGTGATTGGAAAATCCACTACGTCACCGCGGATATGTCCGATAGCGCCATGCATCGCGCCGAAGAAGCTCGTTTCCTCGACGACATGCCCAGCGTGCTCGGCCACCGCGCCATGACCGCGCTCAAACACGTTCAACGCTCGCTCGCTCTCGATTACGCCGGCGTGGACTTCGGACTGAGCCCACAAGGCGACGTCCTGCTCTTTGAAGCGAACGCCACCATGGTGGTCCACCTGCCCGAACCGGACGAACGCTGGAATTACCGCCGTGCTGCAGTTGATCGCATTCATGGGGCCGTGCACGAAATGCTTATTTCCTCAGCGGTAAAACCCAGCAACGGCGCTTGTCCGCGCGGAACAGCACATCAGTCCATAATCGTGAACTGTAAAGTAGGGCTTTTGAGATCTTGACGATGACGTCCTGGGATTTTTCTAGTACAGTGACTCGCCCGTCGCTATCTCGATCCGGCTGGCCGACTCGCTGAAATTGACGTCAACCTTGAATATGGACAATCACGACTGATAAACGTTCCGCGTAAGCCATTGGACAACCCGCCTGCGGTTGTGAAGACCACCAGGAGTTCTTGTCTCGTCATGCCCGGCCTGATCGCCTGCATTCGCATTAAAGCTTGTTCAACCGACGCGACGTGATCCTGAGAGCAGTGCGGCTGGTCTGATTGCGTTGCGCCGCACACACGAAACCACCCTGCCTCCGTTGTGCTTTAAACGGGAATACCGGTAAGTAACCCCTTTGGCCAGCAAGCAGCGCAATTGACAGCTCTTAATAGTTCTCGGGCAGCTGGCCTGTCGTAGCTAGGCGCAAAAGCTAAAGTTCGCGCTATCGTAACGGGTTACGACGCCGTCCCGGAGACACTCACTTTCTCGCCGCGGCGCAAAGCCATGTTGCCCAGATGACCCGCTCGCGCGGCCGCAATCCCCGCTTCCACGGGCGCATTCGGCTGCTTCCTGTCTCTCACGCATGAAAAAAAGTTCTCCATGTGCGAAATGGTTCCATCCTGCACGCTCTTCTCGCTCAGAACCGCGCCTTCGCCCCGCACGCCTTCGCGATAAATCCCGAATCCGCCTCGTGTCAGCTTCAGTGTTCCCTTTGTTCCGCGAAACTCCAATCCGCCATCGTCGATCGAAGAAACCATCGTCCCTTCATAGCCGACCTGAAAGCCCTGGTATCGGAACGCCGCCTCGATTGTGTCCGGGCACTGCCACCGCTCAAACTCATATTTATCGCCGAGCGCCTGCACCACCCGCGGCTCTGCCGTCTTCATGGCCCAATGCACTACGTCCACCCAGTGCGTAAACAGATCCGTCATAGCGCCTCCGCCGAAATCCCAAAACCAACGCCAGCGCCGGAATTTCTCTTCGTCAAACGGTTGGTCCGGCGCCGCGCCCAGCCAACGCTTCCAATCGAGCGACTGCACCTCAATCGGCAATTGCGGCCCGGCGTTCCGATAGTTCTGATACCAGTACGTCCGCACCTGCGTCACGCGCCCGATGTTGCCCCCTTGCAGCAACTCGACCGCGCTCTGGAAGTGAGTCCAGCTCCTTTGCTGCATCCCGCATTGCAGTACCCGCTTCGAGGCATGCACCGCGCGCGCCAACGGCTCTCCTTCTTCCACCATGTGCGTAACGGGCTTCTCCAGGTAAACGTCTTTGCCCGCCGCCAGTGCGTCGGTCGCCACGCGCACGTGCCAATGGTCCGGAACGGCAATAATCACCGCATCCACATCATTCTTGTCCAGCACTTCCCGGTAATCGAGATGCGTTGTCGCCGAATTGATGGAGCGTTCGCGAATCTCATCGCGCCGCTGCCCGTATACGTCGCACCGAGCCACTAAGTCTTAGCCGCCCGCCTGATCGGCAGCGTTCAGAAGGTCTCGCATGCGGCCGCCGCAGCCGATCGCTCCCACGCGGATCAAATCACTCGCAGCCGCCGCCCGTGCCGCCGCAACCGCTGTCAATCCGCCGGCTATCAGAAATTTTCTTCGATTCGTGCTCATGGGGAACGCCCGTTATCGTACATCAGTCGCGGGCTTTGCCCACGCATCCGCTTCGCGCAAACTTCTTACGCGCCGGCCAAAGACAAGGCTGCGGATCGCTGCTCCTGCCCGGGCGCGTTCTCCTCGCCACCGGTGCTCGCCAATATCAGGCGGGCCGCTTCGGACGGCACATCCCACTGGGGAAAATGACCGCAATTGTTAAACCAGTGGAGCCGCGCCATCGGAAACAGGGCCAATGCTCGTTCCGCCTGTCGAGGAAAACAGACCCGGTCCTGCCGTCCCCAGCCAATCGTGATCGGCCCGCGAGGAGTTCCGGGCGCAGCGCCCTCCTGCTCGGCTCCATACGCCAGTTCATGCAGCAGTTCATCAAAGGAAGCGGAAGCGGCGTAGCTGCGCATCTCCTCTAGCGCCACGGCAGGCGACAAACTCCAAGGACGCGCGGAGAGCTGAGAGAGCAGCAGCGTGCGTCCTACTGGATTGTTTGTGAAGAGCGGCATTACCGGCTGAAGCAGCCTGACCAGGCGAATCGAGAGACCAATCGAAGACGCAAAAAAGTTCCGTTCCCATCCCCGCCAAAATCCGCCCGGATCCAGCGACACGGCGGCGCCAACCACTCGCCGGCGCGCTAGTTCAAGCACCAGCCGCGCGCCCATCGAGCTGCCGGCGACATCCACGCCCATCAGCTGCTTGGCATCGAGGAATTCAGTAACAGCGTCGGCCAGCGTAGCAATCGATACCTGCCCCTGCAGGGGCGGCGTCTTACCGCACCCGGGCAAGTCGATTGCAATCACTTCACGTTGTGCTGCCAGTTCATTCAAGACCGGCCGCCAAGTGCGCCAGGTGCTGCCCAGTCCATGAATCAGCAATAACGGCTTGCCCACGCCTCGACGAATCCCGTTCATCTTCATAGCCGCCCGTTCCTCTGCAAATACGATGCCGCCCGTCCAAGCGTGTTTCCTGCCGCAATGCCAATGCGTCCTGGGGACAAACGAAAGGAGGGGTCAGTGTTCTAGACGTAGAGGAGCGAGGTCGATTTGCTCGCGCGATTATGACGGCGCGCGCAGCTACCGGTAATCAAGATCACGTCTACCTCATGAACTGAGCGTGGCGCCTGTAAGTTCGGCCATCGCCCGGCCAGCTTGCCATCAGCGAATCTACACATCAAGATTCCACCAAATTCATCCTTCTGACCGGATCGCCAGTCGCACCACATCGAGAGTGAACGTTCATTCACTTACCCTAGCGATCAATCCGCAGCAGGAACTATTTACTTGTTAACAGCAAAGAATACGTCCAGAAAGTACAGGTTTGCCAGTTACTTGCTTCACTGGTACTTACTTCAGGACTCTTTGCGCAGTAAATAAGCTTCAGGGTCGCTTCAAAGAGCAACAATTTTACCCCGCGCTCCATCCAGAGAGCGTGGAATCAAGCAGCAAATGATTCCCGCAAGGACCTCTCTCGGATGGCGATCTTCGATATTGTCAAAACGCTCGAACAGTATAGCGGCGCTGGCGCGGCCAATCCGTCGGCCAACGTGCATCAAGATTTTGAACAAGTGGCGCAAAATGCTCCTCAACCTCAGCTGGCCGCCGGGCTTTCAGAGGCCTTTCGCTCCAACCAGACTCCACCTTTCGGACAAATGGTTGGATCGCTCTTCAGTCAGTCCAATGGCCAGCAGCAAGCAGGTATCTTGAATCACTTGCTCGGTTCGCTTGGGCCTGCCGCTGGCATGGGCGCGTTAGGTGGTCTAAGCGGCTTGTCCGGCCTTCTTGGCGGCGGCTCTCAAGTCACACCTCAGCAAGCCCAACAGGTGCCGCCGGAAACGGTGCAGCAGCTGGCGGAACAAGCCCAACAGAGTAACCCCTCTATTGTCGATCAGGCCGGCAGTTTCTATGCCCAGCATCCGACATTAGTCAAGGCACTCGGTGCCGGCTCTCTCGCGATGATTATGTCGCACATGTCACGCAACCAATAGTTACTATCAACTCTGAAAAGGAAACAAAAGAATGTCATTTCTCGCTTGGATCGTACTAGGACTGATTGCTGGTTTCATCGGCAGCAAGGTCGTAAATAAAAGTGGTGAAGGGTTTTTCCTCGACATCATCTTAGGCATTGTCGGAGCCGTTGTCGGTGGGTGGTTATTCTCCATGTTCGGAGCTAATGGAGTAACTGGCCTCAATCTCTATAGCATATTAGTCGCTGTTGTCGGCGCGATACTGGTGCTAGTTGTTTACCACGCCATCTTTCGCCGTACCAGAGTCTAACGGCTGCCCGGCGGGGGGAAGTGCTCCGTCTCGATACGTCGCAGAGAACCCTGGGAATCCAAGGCAATGATTACGGATTTGCAGTCCTCAAAGCGCAACGTTGAACGCACTTCCCGCCCGTGCCACCTTAACAGAACATCGCACTCTGTCGCCAGGCACGACAGGCCGAGTCCGTGTTGCATTGGATATCGAATCTGGCGCGTTTGGGGTTGAGCAAAATAGACGATCAATTCTTCAGCCAAAACCCTTGCCCAATAATCCGGCAAGTTTTCGCCGCTGAGGAGGGGAGGAAGGTCAGCTAACCCAACGGTCACATTCGGTAACCGTAGTAACTCATCTAAGTCCCTCTGATAGTCGTCCCTGATCTTGTAACCTGGTTGTCGAGGTCTTTGCTTCCAAATGACTTTCGTGCCTAAGCGAGCCAATCGCAAGAACTCGCCCAGCGCCTCCCCATCCAGCCACTTGCAATCCACGTAAAGACCATCCAGCGTCAACTCGCGAGAGCGCACACGCCCGTTTTCTACCGTCGCCTCCTGCAAAAATCGTAGCGAAATCCACAATGGATGGAAGCCTTTCACTTCGGCCGGCACTGCGGCGTGTCTCATCTCCCAGCGGTAATTGGCGCCGGGCGTACGCTCATCTTCGGGCAAACGGTCTTGCATGAGAGCATCTTCAAACGGAAGATACACGCCTAACCCGCCATATGGGCGCCCCAGCCTCATCAGGCTCGACACCTCTTCCAGATAG
>CAXUCT010000244.1:0-7049 GCA_964249415.1 uncultured Bryobacteraceae bacterium
CCGGCAGCGCGTTATCCCAGGACGTGGGGTTTAGCACCGCATCCAGCATCACCTTCATCCCCCGGCTGTGCGCGGTGTTGATGAGGTTGGTCAAATCAGCGGAGCTTCCATAGCTCGGGTTAACCGCGTAATAGTCGTGGACCGCGTAGGGACTATCGCTAGCAGGGTGCCCGTTGTAGGGTTGCCCGACCGGCGTGACCGGCATTAGCCAGATCACGTTGACCCCTAGGGTATGCAGACGGTTGAGCTGCTGGGTCACCCCCGCGAAGCCATTCGACGAAAAGATTTCCGGGTACACGCAGTAGACCACTGCGGAGTTGATCCAGGAGGGATGCTGTGCGAGGGCATGCAAACCAGAGCCGACGAGGCAAAAGATAAGCAGAAGGAGGGTCTTGCAACAGGGCGCGACTTGCTTTCTGAACATGGCAGAATCTCCATGCAGTTGATACAGAACTCCAGTTAATGGTTTCTCGACCCCACCAATAGGGTTTCTCCTAATTGGGGCTACTGAACCCACGGGGAGAACCTGCGAAGACACGTAAGGACCACCCATCGTTCCCTCAAATCACGCCGTAAGCCCTCTTGAGCATGCGCCCCAAAACCCAGCATGCCGTACCCGTCTCTGTAAGGTTTGAACCCTGGTAACGACCGGAGTGGAACGACTTTCCCTCCGGTCCTATTTAAACTAAGCTCGTGCAGCCTGTGAAACAGCCGGCTCGAACTCGCCCAGCAACTGCGGCAACGTGGTCTTGCCCATGTCAATTGCCGCCGTGCCCCCCGCCAGCACCACGCTCACGTCCGAAATCCCAATGAAGCCCAGAATCTGCTTCAGATAGCTGATGGCAAGGTTGTACCCTTCGGTCGGGGCACCGGGGGTGTAAACTCCGCCGGAAGCCAGAATGATGGTCGCTTTCTTGCCCTTCACAAGCCCTTCGTAGCTGGATGTGAAGGTTACGCCAATACGGACCACATGATCGATGTAGGCTTTCAGATTAGCCGGTATGGAGAAGTTGTACATCGACGTCCCCACAACGATATGGTCGGCCGCCATCAACTCCGCAATCAGCTCGTTCGAGATCTCCAAGGCCTGCTTCATCTCCGGCGAGTGCCGCTCTGCGGGAGTGTAGGCGCCCATGATCCAGGGCAAGTCGACGAACGGTAGAGTCGTTTTCATCAGATCGCGAATCACGACGGTGCCCCCATCATGTCGGCTCTTCCAATCGTCGATAAACTTGCTTGTGAGCTGGCGCGAGACGGAGTAATCGCCTCGTGGGCTGGATTCAATTACGAGAAGTCTGGACATCTAAACCTCATTCCTTTCGGTTGGACATGTGGATCGTCCACGACATTTGATGCATTGACAACATTTGTCAGATTCAGCAAATCGTCGGTAAAACAATGGGCATGCACAACGGATCGACCCGCTGCAAAACAGGCCGCAGCCACCTCAATAATCCTGACGCTCGATCGCTATCGCCAAGGCAACTAGCTGACAGAAACAAAAAGGAGATAACGATCGCCGGGCAAACACCGCCCCAGGGTCTTCGCGTTTACTTGCCAAAGCCTCCGCTCGGGAGACTTCAACGCGGACCAATCACACAACGCGCACTCTCACAGTCCAACTCCAAGGTGACATTCTTACTTTGCTGGATAATGGGGACATTTCATTTTGCTGACAATTAAAGAATTGCTATTGCCACATAAAGAGTTTGGTTATAATACGCGGCAGCAGCGCCCGTGCTGGGATCACAGTTGGTAAAGGAGCTATATATGACACAGAGAAACAATCGATCCACCGGAACGCGGATGGCGCTTTCCTGCATTCTGTTCTGCATGGCTGTTTTCGGGAATACCTTATTGCATGCGCAAACTCCGAACTTCGGGTCGAACGTGTACATCATAAGCCCCTCAACCCCGCAAGCCACGATCAACAGCATCCTCAGCTCAGTATCCGGAGAATCGCAGTTCAGTGCAAACCGTTACGCAGTGTTGTTCCAGCCGGGAGCGTACAATGTCCAAGCTCCGGTTGGCTACTACGAATCGATCGCGGGGCTCGGCCGGACACCAAGTGCTGTCACGATTAACGGATATCTGACTCCTGATTATGGGCCGGCGGCAACGCTCTCCCCGTCCTCCGACGTGACTCAAAACTTCTGGCGCTCGATGGAAAACATAACCATCAACGTCGCCACAAATACGCCCCAAAACGGCGCCGCTAACACGTTGCAATGGGGGGTCTCACAAGCAGCACCCTTGCGGCGCATGCAGATCAATGGAGCGCTCTGGCTCGCAGACTCCTACTGCGGCCTAGCCAGTGGCGGATTCATCAGCGACACGGTCATCACGGGAAACTTGAACGCCTGCTCCCAACAGCAGTACTATACGCGCAACAGCTCGATCGGTAGCTTCTCGGGCACGGTCTGGAACTACGTGTTCTCGGGGGTCAACGGAGCGCCGCCACAGTCCTTCAGCAGCCCAGCCGGAAACCCGAACGCGCCCGATACAACATTGCCAACCACTCCTGTCAGCCGTGAGAAACCCTTCCTTTATGTCGATAGCAGCGGAAACTATAACGTCTTTGTGCCCACCGTTCTGACCAACTCGTCCGGGGTTAGCTGGGCATCTGGCAGCATGGGCACCGGCTACTCGCTTCCCATCAGCCGATTCTTTATCGCGCAGCCGTCCAACACGGCAGCGCAGATCAATGCCGCACTTGCATCCGGGCAAAACCTCATCCTAACTCCCGGCGTATACCAACTGTCTGCTGCTATCAACATCACCAATCCGGATACCATCGTTTTGGGCATGGGATACGCTACCCTCGTGCCCCAGAACGGGACCGCGTCTATGACCGTTGCCGATGTCGACGGCGTCCAGATCGCCGGACTTATCTTCGATGCGGGCCCGAATACCTCAAATGTGCTGCTCCAGGTAGGTAATCCAAATGCTACGCGGGTGAGCCATCAAAGCAACCCGACCTCTCTCAATGATGTGTACTTCCGAATTGGCTGAGCGACCATCGGCAGCGCCAATACCAGTCTTGAAGTGGATAGTGACAACGTCATCCTGGATGACATTTGGGCGTGGCGCGCCGATCATGCGGCAAGCGCCAGTGGAACTGGTTGGAACGTAAACCCTGGAAACCATGGCCTGGTGGTCAACGGTGACAATGTTACGGCACTAGGTCTTGCCGTTGAGCACTATGAGCAAAATCAGGTGGTTTGGAATGGCAATGGCGGAGAAACCATCTTTTACCAAAGCGAGCTGCCGTATGACGTTCCTAACCAAGCCGCTTGGAAGAACGGAAGTGCCAATGGATATGCTTCCTACGATGTTTCCAACTCAGTTTCAACCCATGTGGCCTACGGCGTTGGTGTCTACTCTTATTTTGATCTGGGACAGAACATTGTCGAAGACACCGCCATCTCGGTGCCAATTACTACCGGCGTTGCGATTCATGATGCGTTGACGGTCTTCTTGAATGGCTCCGGCTCGATCACGAACATAGTCAACACCGCTGGTACCGCGGCAAACCTCGCAACGAAAGCTGTGCCACAAGACCTGCTGGATTATGGCGGGAATGCTTGCTCAGTAAACTGCGGCGGAGCGGGTGGATCGAGCGGATCCGGTAGCTCCTCAGGAGCGCTAAACGTAGTTTTTCCTGCAGCTTCCGGGAACACCGCGGTTGTGATGGGCTCCTCTCCGGCTCTGGCAACCTTCGGTGGTAAAGTCTATGTTGCGTTTCGTTCAAACGATACCCGCAACATTCTATTCGTCACCTCATCGACAAACGGCGTAAACTTTCCGGCAGCCACCGGATACCCGAGTATTCAGATGGGGAGCGCGCCGGCGCTTGCGGTGTTCAACAACAAGCTCTATGTTGCATTCCAAGCTAACGATGCCGCCCACGAGCTTTGCATCGCGTCATCGAGCGACGGCATTAACTTCTCCGCAGTAGCGGTTTACGCAGGCATCACTATCGACAGTGCGCCTTCGCTTGCTGCCTTCAACGGCTATCTCTACGTCGCTTTTCAGGCAAATGACGGTGGGCACGCGCTTTGGATAGCCAGTTCTTCCGACGGCGTGAACTTTACTGCCTCCCTCGACTCGCAAGACACCGTCGGCGGCACACCTGCCTTAGCCGTCTTCAACAACAGCCTGTACATCGCATTTTCCTCGAACGACAGTAGAAACGTCCTGTATGTCACCTCATCGGCAAGCGGATCGAACTTTCCCGCTGCAACAGCTTACCCGAATATCACCATGGGTAGCGCGCCAGCATTGGTGACGAGCAACGGCGCCCTCTATATCTTCTTTCAAGCGAACGATTCGACGCACCTGCTCTTTGCCACGGCTTCGATCACCGGGTCGAACTTTCCCGCGGGTACAGCTTCTCCGTCGGTCGCCATCGGCGGGGCGCCTGCGGCCACGACCTTCGGCTCAGGCATCACGGTCGCCTTCCGGGCCAACGATCCTAGCAACATACTCTTCATTACCAACAACACTGGTTTCCCCGGCACAGGAAGTAGCGGCACAAGCGGTAGTACGGGCGGCTCGCCGACTTACACCGTGGACCCAGATTTCATCACGACTGACTTGAACAACAACACAAACGGAGCCTGGCAGGACGGCCAAATCTACATCACCATTCTCGGAAATAATCCGGCTACCGGAGCTCTATCCTGGGTGAGTTCGAACGGTACGGTTACGTCGGCACAACTTGCTGACAACACGGCCTCAAACGCCTTCACCGGCCCAGGTGGCAAGACGTACCCCAACTACGCATTCACACTCGCGCAGAGCAAGGAATTGATCCTGCCTCCGCTTTCCGCGGGCCGCATCTACGTCTCGCTCGGTTCCCCGATGTATATGAGTATTGTTTCCACGCCGAACGGTCCAGGCTATGCCGGCCCCAACGCGCAGAACCCAACCGATCCGAACAACAACACGCATTACGATTGGTACGAGTTTACCTACAGCAACTCTGGCGGGATCTTCATCAATACAACCCAGGTAAACCAGTTCGGCCTGCCTCTGCTGCTCGACGTTTGGGGAGCCGGGGGAACGTTTCACAAGCAGACTGGTATAACCGAATCGATTGCACAGATCGACCAGGAATTTGCCGCGCAAACGCCGGCTGTTTTCCACGTCACGCCTATTACTTCGTACCGGATCTTTGCACCTTCCAACAGCGCAAACTTCGCTGCGGGGGCGGCCAACGGAAACTACTTTGACAGCTACGTCAGCTCCGTTTGGAGTTACTATGCAGCAACCCCGCTCACTGTCCAAATTGGTGCGCGGGAGTTCACAGGCAAAACGCAAAGTACACAGTTCGTGTTCACGGAGGTAAACCTGAACAACGGAGCTTACGTCGGAGGAAACTATGCTCTCACGCAACCGAGTACGCAGGATATTCTCGGATGCCAGGGTAATCTGGCGAGCGGAAATTCTACTCAATTGGCGCTCGAAGCTCAGTTTTGCGCGGCGTTTAATCGCAATGTCATTGAAAGCTATGCCAACTGGACCGTTCCATCGGCTTACTACCAGCAAGCACCGGCAAACTATTATGCGCAGTTCTGGCACAATCATAGCGTCGGTGGTCTGGCCTACGGTTTCGCCTACGACGATGTGAATAACCAGAGCTCGGTTATTCAAGATGCTACGCCTGAACATATGGCGTTCGGCATAGGCTGGTGAATCGTCTCTGTTCCCTGTCGGGAATTACCTTCCAGCCGTTTGTGCTAACGAATGCCGCGCGAGATGGTGGCCCTGTTTCTGGTCAACCAGCTCCGCCAGAGGGGGAATGGTGGGCGCGGCAGGACTCGAACCTGCGACCTCCTGCGTGTGAAGCCTGTAGTAGGCTTCTTTCGGCTCTATGGTTTCTATCGTGTTCTCTATCTTTCAATAACTTGGGGAGTCTGCCTTTCGCTCAATTGGTAAACTCAATTACTTCATCACATAGGGTTTTGATACGGTTTTGATACGGTGGGCCTGCCGATCAAAGTTCGCCGAGGCCACGCAGGTACCGGGTTTTTAGGTCGTCGCCGATCCAGAAGCCGGCAACGCGAATCATGTCCTCCAGAACGGGCTGGCATCGTAGTATCAAGCCTCGCGCTTTGGCTTCTGCCAGGACTCCCAGAAGACCGGTCACCTCCAGCCCGCGGTCGATGGCAATGCGGCGGCCACGCTTCTCATCAACTAGCAGTAGTCCCGCGTACAGTTCACCTGCGACGACGATCGCTTCTGCCTCCCCTGGATCAAGTTGCTCGCGCAGCGCCGTAACTTCGTTCTGGTCCTCCGCTGCAACCACCCGTGTCCATGATTGGCTCCAATTGGATGCCGTTCCTGACGAGTTCCTGCTCCACCGCCGGGGGAATTACGAGATCCCCATATAGATCCCGCAACAGGTCGAGTTTGTTCGTAGCCGCTAGGTTGAGGATTGGGGACGTATCGGAAACGACGATCAAATTTCGCTAAGCCTGTTCGCCCTCTGAAGATCCTGCTCCATTGCTTCAATCCCGTAGTGAAGCGGAATCTGCCGGCTTGCGAGAAGCCGTTGAAAATCCAGTTGTGGAAGCCCCGCGAGCAGCGCTGCCTGGCCCAAAGTCAGCCGTTCCTGGTGGAACAGTGCCAGCGCCAATTCAGCCCGCAACTCGGACTCAGTCAATCTGGTCGATCGAAGAAGCTCATCCGGCAGCGTAAAGATCATGCAATGATCTCCTTTGATTCTATTCTCTCCGTTCGGCAGCTGGGGTCGGGAATATGACCGGAGGATCCTCGGCACATCCGCTATCGGACCCTAGGCGGCGAACTGGAGGCCTTACGCAGGACCCAGAAGGAGGGCGGCCCGGGTCTGCGCGGTCTCCGGCCGTCTGCGGCAGAAGCCTAGTTGCATTCCCATCAGTGTTTGATGTAGATCTATAATCAAAACGTGGACCGAATTCAGCCACTGCGCATAGACATTGATCGTGAGGAAGACGGTCGTTTTTTGGCCTCGGTGCCCGATCTTCCCGGTGTGATGGGTTACGGGGACACACAGGATTTCGATA
>CAXUCT010000245.1:0-4287 GCA_964249415.1 uncultured Bryobacteraceae bacterium
GTCGATATGCCCGATCGTCCCAATGTTTACGTGCGGCTTGCTCCTGTCAAATTTCTCTTTCGCCATTGCTAAATCCTTCCCTGTTTCCGGACGGCCTACCTGGTTGCGATACCGCCCTTGTTACGGTTGATAATCTCTTCTGCTAAATTCCTGGGCACTTCTTCGTACTGCCCGAAGTGCATGGTGAAGCTGCCGCGGCCTTGCGTGCGTGAACGCAACTCCGTCGCGTAGCCAAACATTTCCGATAGCGGCACCATTGCCTTGATGATGTGCGTGCCGCCGGCAATCTCCGTGCCTTCCAAGCGCCCGCGACGTGAAATCAGATCGCCGTTCACCGATCCCATGTAGTCTTCCGGCACCGTGACTTCCACGCGCATGACCGGCTCGAGCAGTGTCGGCTTTGCCTTCCCCGCGGCTTCTTTAAAGCAGATGGAGCCGCAGATCTTGAACGCCATCTCCGACGAGTCCACGTCGTGATAGTCGCCATCGAAAACGGTCACTTTGATGTTGTTCAACGGATAGCCGGCCAGAATTCCACCTTCCAGCGCCTCGGCAACACCCTTCTGGATGGCCGGAATGAACTCCTTTGGAATGTTGCCACCCGTGACCTCATTCACAAAGTCGAAGTCTTTCTCCGGATCCGGCTCCACGCGCAACTTCACCCGCGCATACTGGCCGCTGCCACCGGTCTGTTTCTTGTGCGTGTAATCGGCTTCGGCGCGCTGGCGAATGGTTTCGCGATAAGCAACTTGCGGCTTGCCGACGTTCGCCCCAACATTGAACTCGCGCTGCATGCGGTCGACAATGATCTCAAGGTGCAGCTCACCCATGCCGGCCAGAATTGTTTGACCCGTCTCGGGATCGGTGGAAACGTGTAAGGTGGGGTCTTCAGTCGCCAACTTGTGGATGGCGACGCCCAGCTTCTCTTGGTCCGCCTTGGTCTTGGGTTCAATCGCGAGCTGAATCACGGGCGCCGGGAACACAATGGACTCCAGCAGCACCGGATGATCCTCGTCGCAAATCGTGTCGCCCGTGACAACCTGCTTTAATCCGACCGCCGCGCAGATATCGCCCGCGTAGACGTCCTGAATCTCTTCGCGCTTGTTGGCGTGCATTTTGACCAGGCGCCCAACTCGCTCGCGCCGGCCTTTGCTGACGTTATAGATGGATTCCCCGGCATTCAGCTTGCCCGAGTATACGCGGATAAAACACAACTGGCCGACAAACGGGTCCGTCATGATCTTGAAGACCAGCGCGGCGAATGGCTCTGAATCGCTGGCCGGGCGCTCGATGCGCTCCTCCGGATTATCCAGCGACACAGCTTTAATCGGTGGAATATCCAGCGGTGACGGCAAATAGGCCACCACGGCGTCCAACAGATTCTGAACGCCTTTGTTCTTAAACGAAGAGCCGCAAATGACCGGGAAAATCTTTTGGGCGATGGTTGCCTTTCGGATGCCCGCCACTAACTCCTGCTCCGTAACCGGCTGGCCTTCAATGAACTTCTCAAACAGCGTGTCGTCGCTCTCGGCCGCGGCTTCGATCAGCTTCTCGCGATACTCTTTCGCCTGCTCGAGCAGGTCGGCCGGAATCTCGACATCGTCAAACTGCGCTCCCAGCGTCTCATCGCGCCAAATACGCGCATTCATTTTGACCAAGTCGATGACGCCTTTAAACTGATCTTCGGCGCCCACAGGCAGTTGAATCGCTACCGGACGCGCGCTCAGCCGGTCCGCAATCGTGTCAACCGAATGGTAGAAATCGGCGCCAACGCGGTCCATTTTGTTGATGAAGCAGATGCGCGGGACTCGGTACTTGTCCGCTTGCCGCCACACTGTTTCGGATTGCGGCTGCACGCCCGCCACCGCGTCGAACACCGCGCAAGCGCCATCCAGCACGCGCAAACTGCGTTCCACTTCCGCCGTGAAGTCGACGTGTCCCGGCGTGTCGATGATGTTGATGGTGATGTCGCCCCACTGGCAGGTGGTCGCCGCCGAAGTAATGGTGATGCCGCGCTCCTGCTCCTGCGCCATCCAGTCCATGGTGGCGGTGCCCTCGTGCACTTCACCGATTTTGTGCGTGCGCCCGGTGTAGTACAGGATGCGCTCGGTCGTGGTTGTCTTGCCGGCATCGATGTGCGCCATGATGCCGATGTTACGCATTTTCTCAATCGGTGTGGTGCGTGGCATAAAAATTTACTTCAACAGCTTGAAAGCGATCACTTACCAGCGATAATGCGCGAAAGCCTTATTGGCCTCCGCCATGCGGTGCACATCGTCCTTTTTCTTCACAGCGCCGCCACGCATATTGGAGGCGTCATTCAACTCGTTGGCCAGCTTATCGGCCATGCTCTTGTCGGGCCGCGTGCGGGCATTGCCGATTATCCAGCGCAGCGCCAGACTCGTGCGCCGGTTCTGCGGCACTTCGACAGGCACCTGATAGTTAGCACCACCGACGCGCCGCGTCTTCACTTCCAGCAGCGGCTTCACATTCTCTACCGCCTTCTTGAATGCCTTCAAGGGATCGTCTTGCGAACGCTCCCGAAGCGTGTCCATGGCCTGGTAGAAAATCTTCTGCGCTGTTGTCTTCTTCCCGTCCCACATCATGGAGTTCACGAACTTCTCCACCAGAGTCGAGTTGTACAGCGGATCGGGAACAACTTCTCTCGGCTCGGGCCGTCTACGGCGTGGCATTCAAGTCTCCTTACTTCTTCTTGGCCGGCGCGGCCGCTGCAGCGCCGCCCTTCGGCCGCTTAGCGCCATACTTGGAACGCGACTGCTTGCGGTTCGCAACACCCGCCGTATCCAGCGTTCCCCGGACCACGTGGTAGCGCACGCCCGGCAAATCCTTCACGCGGCCACCGCGGATCAGCACGATCGAGTGCTCCTGCAAGTTGTGGCCGACGCCTGGAATATAGGTGGTCACTTCGATTCCGTTGGTCAGCCGGACACGCGCCACCTTCCGCAAAGCCGAATTCGGCTTCTTCGGTGTAGTGGTGTACACGCGCGTGCAAACCCCCCGGCGCTGCGGGCAAGCCTGGAGCGCGGGACTCGCTGTCTTGTACCGGGTCGGTCTCCGCCCCTTACGCACAAGTTGATTAAACGTCGGCATGCTTTTCCTATGGCGTACAAAACTCGGGTCCGGCACACACGCGGTGCATGCCAGCCTGTACGCGCCTTGCTGTCCTCTCTCGAAAAACTGAAAACGAACTGAAACTAATGTTTGTCCGTTCCAGCGCGGCAAAATGCCGTCCCTTCACAGACGTGCAAAACTTTGGATTGCCCCTATTCAGGACTTTCCGGCAGGCACGAATAAACAATCGGCTGCCTTTGATTACTGCCAGGAGGCTGATATAGCGTTTTCACCAGCCCTAACCGCGAGGGTAACTGCTTCGGGTATGGCCCTTACCGAATCTCAATGTCACCGCTTTTGTATAGAAGCAGCTTATTGGTCCAGCAGCGGGGCCCGACTTCCGGCCGGGCGCCTCAAAAGGCGCGGTAGCGCAGAGGCCGAAGAATCAACTCGCCAAACCTTCCCAGTGTAGTGGTACTACTGACCCTGTGTCAATCGAGTTATACGTGGATAGGGTAAGAAATATGCCCGCCCTTTACGATATCCTACAATACAAAGTCGTATGACCTCCATAGACGCCATACTGCCGTTGTGTACGTTTGCTGGCACGCTCACTGTTTTAGGCATCGGTTTTATTTACAATAACAGTCGGATTAGCGACTTGAGAAGCGACGTAGGGGGACGGATTTCCTCTCTTAAGGACCTCATTGACGCCAAGTTCGAGGCTCAAGGAGCTAAAATGGGGCGTCAGGAAGAGATGCTGCTAGCCAAATTCGCCGAGCTGGACAACCGGCTCACTCGCATCGAACATAATCTCAATCTTCACTAAGCTCAAGCCACCCCGTACTTCCTAAACCAAGCCAGCATCTTCGCCCACGCATCCTTTGCCGACAGCTCGTGATAGCTCGGACGGTAATCTGCATTGAAGGCGTGTCCAGCGTCCGGATATACAACGATCTGGCAATCCCGGTCCTTGCCTGCTTTACGGAGCGCGTCTTGCATCTGCTCTACGGTAGAGAGCGGAATGCTTTCGTCTTTTCCACCATACAGACCCAAGATGGCACCGTGAATGTCGCTGGCTACGTTTACCGGTTGTTTGGGTTGAAGCACTCCACTGTAAGGTCCCGCAACCAGCTTGCCGTACCAGGCTGCGCCCGCTTTGAACATTGGCTGGTGAGCCGCATAGAGCCACGTAATCCGGCCGCCCCAACAGAA
>CAXUCT010000245.1:4297-7046 GCA_964249415.1 uncultured Bryobacteraceae bacterium
CCGTCACCCCTAAGCGCCCGATGTCGCCCTTGCCCGAAGTGCTCGCATATTGCACGGCCGCATCCAGATCAGCCATTACCTGCGCATCCGGAACCTTGCTGACCACCTCTTGAATGATCTCCTGAACATCCGTCATCTTCGAGACATCGCCCTGCCGCGCATAAAGTTCCGGTGCAATGGCAAAGTAGCCCTCTTTGGCCAACCTCCGGCACACATCCTTTATATGTTCATGTACGCCGAAGACCTCTTGAATCACCAGCACCACCGGAAAAATCCCACCGTTATCGGGCCGCGCTTGGTAAGCCGGCATCTCAAAATCGCCCGACCGGATCTTGATCTCCCCTGCATCCAGGCCGTTTGTGTCGGTCATAATCGTCCCCGCAGCAACGGGTAAGGTAGCCGCAGCAAAGCCGGTCGGCAACTGTGTTGTCATGAACCTCTCTCTTGATGCTTTTATCCCAACCTTCTCAGCCCCAAAAAAAAAAAGCGGCTGACCGAGTCTGAACCCGATCAGCCATTATTTAGTTTGGGTTGGAGGAGAAGTGGATTAAAATAAAAAATGAATCTAGCGGATACAACCGCCGCACAAAAGCCCTAGTGGATCATCATTCAGGCCGCCTATATGTTCTGCCTGACGTTAAATTTTCTTCAGTATGGGCCACCCTACATCCGCTGTCAAGGCGAAAGTGCGCTAATCCACAGATTCCTCCATCCAGCGACAAAACTTCCTCGGAGAACCGTCACCAACTCTGCACTAAGTAACTGGTGCGTGAGCCTCTTCTGCTCCCCGTGACCGCCGTGGCAGCGGGCATTCTCGGGGCGCACTTTTATTTCTTCTCCCTGCCCGACCTTGCCGTCGCGGCCATTCTATCCGCACTGGTGCTCGCGCTGGCTTTCGCCGTTCCCTCGGCCCGACGTATGCGAATTCTAGCCGTTTGCACGGCGCTGACGCTCGCCGGTATCGTCACCCAAGTGATTCACCGGCAAGGGCCATCCCCCCGCCTCAACGCCGAAGACACCGAAACCGTCCTGCTTTCCGGTTGCGTCATCAACCCGCCGGTTTTCTCCCCCGACCGCGAGCAATTTACGCTGCAACTGGCGCCCAAAGCCGCCGCGCGCATCTCCGTCGTTCTAAAAGGCAACGCCCAGCTTCCCTTGCGCTATGGAGACTCGGTCGAGGCCGCCGCGAAAATCCGCTCTCCCCGGAACTACGGAAATCCCGACTCTTTCGATTACGTTGCCTACCTCGCCGCCCAACATATTTACTGGACTGGCTCCGTTTCAAGCCCCTCGGACATCCGCCTCTTGCCCGGCCGCTGCGGCTTGGTTCCACTCACTTGGCTTTTTTCCGTTCGCACCTGGGCTCTCGAACGTCTCCACAGCCTCTATCCAGGCGATCCGCAGACAGCCGCCCTCCTGCAGGCAACCCTCATCGGCGAAACCAGCGGGGTCGAGCGCCGCTGGACCAACGATTTTCGGGTAACCGGCACTTATCACGCTCTGGTCATCTCCGGCCAGCACATCTCAGTTCTGGCATTCACAATCCTATTCATTCTGCGCATCTTCCAGTTGCGGCGCGTTCCTGCGCTAAGCGTCGCAACAGTCGCCAGTTGGTTATACGCGTTCCTCTCCGGCTTCAGCGCTCCGGTTGTGCGCGCGGCCGGCGGCTTCACGCTATTCCTAATTGCCAGCTACTTCTTTCGAAAGACGCGCATCCTGAACATGCTTGCCGCGGTCGGGCTCGCCTACCTTGCTTTTGATCCCGACGAACTCTTCGACCCGAGTTTTCAACTCTCCTTCCTCTCCGCTGCCGCCATCGCCGTGTTCGCAATTCCTTTCATGGAGCGCGTCAGCGTGCCTCTCCGCGCGGCCGTCAAGCGCTTTGACCAGCTCAGCTACGATCCCCAAGTGGAATGGCGCGCCGCGCAATGGCGTGTCGAGCTCCGGCTTTTCGCTAGCACCATCCACCTCTGGACGCGTCTCTCCGAAAATGTCTCGAGCATCGTCGTTTCCAAAGGCGCCCTGCTCACCGCCTTCATCCTCGATGCTGTCATCGTCTCCGCCTGCGTCCAGTTCGGGCTCGCTTTACCGATGGTCAGCTACTTCCATCGCCTTTCCATAACCGGACTCTCCGCCAATATCGTGGTCATCCCGCTGCTTTCGCTGGTGGTCCCTCTCGGCTTTGCCTCTATCCTCACCGGCTGGTATCCGCTTGCGCTAGTCACCAAAATCCTGCTCCTCTGCGCCGAGTGGGTCGTCGGCTGGCATGTCCGCTTCGAGCCTGCCTGGCGCATCGCCGCCCTGCCGCTTTGGATCGCGCTCCTCTTCTCCGTTTCTTTGGCGTTGCTCGCCCTCTCCATCCGCCACAGCCGGCGCTTCATACCTGCAGCGCTGCTCTGTTCCTTAGCGATATTCGCCATCATCTGCTGGCAGCCGTGGAAGCCAGAGCTGCGGCCCAGGTTCCTAGAACTTACCGCCATCGATGTCAGCCAGGGCGATAGCCTTCTGCTCGTCTTTCCGGACGGCGAAACCATGCTCGTGGACGCCGGCGGTTTCCCCGGCGCCGAGCGGATGACCCGCAAACCCCAAATCGACGTAGGCGAAGACGTTGTCTCTCCCTACCTGTGGAGCCGCAAGATCCGCCATTTGGATTACGCGGTCCTGACGCATGGCCACTCCGATCACATGGGCGGCTTACCGGCCATTCTTGATAATTTCCATCCCCGTGCCCTATGGGTGGGTGCCGAGC
>CAXUCT010000246.1:0-7046 GCA_964249415.1 uncultured Bryobacteraceae bacterium
ACATAGGGCCGCGGAAAGACGGCCCGAGGAGCTCATATAGACCCAGAATAACGTGGGATGTGCCGCCTAACGCTATTAGCGCTTGGAGAAAGCTGCTGCCAAAGACGGGTACTGGGTGAAACAAATGGGACCCATTTTGTCACTAAAGTACTAGGCCAATGGAATAAGCAACTTGTAAGTTGTGGCAAACCTCCCTACAATCAGGGAAACACAGATTGAGCGCAGATGGGCTTGAGCCCGACCGCACGAAAAGTCGACCGGGTTTGTCGATAAGACCACATCGAGGTTAGTTGAGGTTGTTATGGACATAGTGGGTGATCGGAAGTTTGTCGAGGTGCCGGGAGGCAAGACTCACGAGCTGCCTCCGCTACTCGTGAAGACCGCGCCGGACGTAAAGCGAGTCGGCAAGATGATGGACATCGCGGCGGAGATCATCGAGCAGGAAGACATGGTTCCTGTTTTTGCGGCCGATAATCTGGCTGGCGATGACGCGGTGGAACGGCGCAAGATGGATCTAGCGCTGAACCTGGTAGACCAATATATTGGCCTACTGAGCCACTGGCATTGGGGTGACGCGGTTGTGGAATGGATACGGCAATGCGAAATCACGTTCGGCGCCCGGCTCGAGTTGCGCAATCTTCTCAAGAGCGACGTGTGGCCACACGCGGGCCGAAGCAGCTTTGTAACTTTGCTCGAAGACAAGGCCGTCAAGACAGAGGGCGTTCATCTGGAGAAGGCAGTGGGGTTACGATTGGCGTTCCGGCAGATGCCGCCGATTCGCTGCTGCTCAGACCAATTTTTATTTTATTTGAATAACTCCGTTGCGAAGACTGCCTATCATACGTGGCTTGATATGACGCCGAATCCTATCTCGTCCTTGCCACCCGAGCGCTTCATGTTCGATATCGTGAATATGTCGCTCGACGTGCACTAACCCCGCTTCGTCACCGTCGCGGCTCAGTAGGCGCTTCCGAGCCGTGACCGTCAGGAAGCGGAGCCTCCTTGTCGCCCTCCTGCTCTTTCACGAACTCCAGAATGTCGAAGTGCTTCACCTCGCGATCGGGGTAGAAGCTGTTGATAGCTGCTTGCTCGTCATCAAAAATGGGCAGGACTGTAGTCAACTTTGAGAGGACCATCAGCTCGGTATTGCGCTTTGACAAGTTGAGCAGCTTCATTGCGCCACCGGCCTCTTTGATAACAGAGTGCCCTACCACAAGCGTGCCCAGCCCGGTGCTATCGATATAGTCAACGTTCTGCAGGTTTACGATGACGTTTTTTGCGCCGGATTCCGCCAGCCGCGTGAAGCTGCGGCGCGCGTCAGCAACCTCCGGTCCGGCAATGATCCGGCCGTCAAAATCGAGGATCGTCACGCCATCGATATCACGTTGCTGAACTTCAAGCGCCATTATTGTGCTCTCACTATAACGTGTTGACGAATTCAGCATTTTTTGATAAAAGTGCACGCGGGAACACGCGTCGAGCACGCTACAGTGAAGATTACTAATTTCTTCTGATCAGGGTTCGCGTGATGTCCGGCGGAGCTACCGGATAACAGAGAGACCTAGAAATGTTTGCCCATAACCTACTTGCTTATCTGCAGACTCAGCTTCCTGCGCTACCGGAGCACCGGGTCGCCAATATCTTCAAGCCGCTGGCAAGTCCGGCGGAATGGGAAAGCAGTTTGGGTTGGTTTGTCATCGCGATCGCCACGGGCATTTTTTTGGTTGTGGGTGGCCTGATTGCTTTCACAATATTCCGCTTCAGGCGCCGGCCCGGTGATGATACCCATCAGGAGCCGCCTCAGGTTTATGGCAGTAATCAGATAGAAGTTGCCTGGACGGTGATTCCGATTCTGATTGTCTTTATCTTGATGGGGGTAACAGCGCGCGTAATTGCGAGCGTGCAAAACGCCAGTCCTCCCAAGCAGGCGTTGAAGGTTAGAATGATTGGCCACCAGTGGTGGTGGGAGGTTGTTTATCCGGATTACGGCGTTGTAACGGCCAATGAGGTTCATGTGCCGGCTTCGTCCGACGGGAAAATGGCTACTTATCTGGAGTTACAAAGCGCAGACGTGATCCATAGCTTCTGGGTGCCGCAACTCTCCGGTAAGACGGACCTTATTCCGAATCGGACCAATTACATGTGGATTGATCCGCGAGAGCCGGGCGTGTATTTGGGAAACTGCGCTGAATACTGTGGCACGCAGCATGCCAACATGCTGCTGCGGGTTATAGCGCAGGCGCCGGCGGATTTCCAGAAGTGGATAGCCGGTCAGCAAAAGCCTGCTGCGCAAGATGCGGGCGTCGCTCCGGGACAAGCCATGTACGGATCGCTGGCGTGCGTGAATTGCCACACCATCCGGGGCACGCAGTCACTCGGCAAATTCGGCCCGGATCTGACGCACCTGATGGACCGCCAGACAATCGGCGCGGGTGTTATGCCGAACAACGCTAAGAACCTGCGCACATGGGTGAATGATCCGCAAGATCCGAAACCAGGCTGTTTTATGCCCAGCATGAAACTGACCGATGAACAGCTGGGCCAAGTTGTGGAGTACCTTCAATCGCTGAAGTAGCGGAGATTATGGCAACGATAGATTATCCACTCGAACTCTCCAAGACAGCCACGCGGGAGTTCTCGTTCTCAGAAACGTTGTACGCTTGGGTCGCGACTGTTGACCACAAACGGTTGGGCCTGATGTATATCGTGTCGGCGATCGTATTTCTGGTCATCGCCGGCCTGATGGCTTCCGTCATCCGGCTGCAGTTGGCGTTTCCCAACGGCCATGTCGTGGGTCCCGACACTTTCAACCGGTTGTTCACAATGCATGGGACCACCATGGTGTTCCTGGTGGGAATGCCTATGGTCGCGGGATTTGCGAATTACCTGATACCGCTGATGATCGGGGCGCGAGACATGGCATTTCCGCGCCTGAACGCATTTGGATTTTGGATCTTTCTGTTCGGCGGTTTTCTTCTTTACTTCAGCTATATCGGGGGCGGCGGCTTGTCGGGCTCGGGTTCGGCCCCGGACTTCGGTTGGTTCGGGTATGCGCCGTTATCGGAGCGCGCGTTCTCGCGGGGAGCCGCAGCAGACTACTGGTGTCTAGGCGTCATCACTTCCGGGATCGGCAGCATCGTGAGCGCAATCAACGTGATTGCGACCGCATTTTGCCTCCGCTGTCCAGGCATGACGCTCAGCAGGTTACCGATGTTTGTCTGGGTGATGGTAATCGATTCCTGGCTGATTCTGTTGGCGCTTCCGCCGCTCTCTGCCGCGCAGATCATGTTATTGATCGATCGCAATCTGGGCGCAAGTTTCTTTGATACGCAAGCAGGCGGGACGGCGGTTCTTTACCAGCATTACTTCTGGATCTTCGGACATGCGGAAGTTTACATTCTCATTTTCCCGGCGTTCGCGATTCTCTCCGAAGTGATTCCGGTGTTCTCGCGTAAGCCGCTGTTTGGCCGCGCGGCGATGGTGGGAGCCGTGGTAGCAATCGGTTTCATCAGCCTAGGAGTTTGGGCACACCACATGTACGCGGTGGGCATGACGTCCTGGTCGAACACTTTCTTTGCCGCGTCAACCATGTTAGTCGGGGTTCCGACTGGAATTAAGATCTTCAACTGGACCGCCACTATGTATGGCGGAAAGCTGCGGATGGATGTACCGATGCTGTTCTGCGTCGGCTTCCTGTTTCAATTCCTGATTGCGGGATTAACTGGAATCATGCTGGCGGTGAGTCCGTTTGATTGGCAGCTGCATGACTCTTATTTCGTGGTGGCGCACTTTCATTTCACTCTGATTGGCGGCCTGGTCTTTGCGCTGTTCGCGGGCATGTACTACTGGTTTCCAAAGGCGTTCGGGAAGATGTATAGCGAAACTCTGGGTAAGTGGCATTTCTGGCTTCTTTGCATCGGGTTCAATATGACGTTCATCCCTTTGCACTTTTTGGGAATGCTGGGCATGCCCAGGCGTATTTACACGTATGCGCCGGGCCGTGGCTGGGAGATTTGGAATCTTATCGCTTCGATTGGAGTAATATTTCAAGCGGCCGGAATCGCGTGTTTCGCATGGAACATGCTTCGCTCGGGTATTTGGGGAGAACCGGCGGGAGACGATCCTTGGGATGCGTGGACGCTGGAGTGGGCGACGAGCTCGCCTCCGGCCGAGTACAACTTTGAAAAACTTCCGGTGGTCCGCAGTAGCCGCCCATTGTGGGATTTGAAGCATCCACAAGATCCGGATTGGCAGTTCGAGTAACGCAATGGCAGACGTAAGCGTTGTTCCAACAAATCCGCGCGAGATGGAGGTCGAATGGAAACTGCCCGACCGCGGGACGGTCGGAGTAGTATTCCTCATCGTCACCGAGACCGTACTGTTCTCGATGTTCGTGATCGCCTACCTGATTTACATCGGAAAGAGCCTCACAGGACCTTATCCGAAGGACGTTCTGGAGCTTCCCATTCTCTCCAGCATCTGCCTGCTCTCCAGTAGCTTGACAATAGTGTTCGCGGAGCATGCCTTGAAACACAGCAGCTTGGGCCGGTTCAAAGCCTGGTGGCTGGTAACGATTCTGCTGGGCGCGTACTTCCTGTACGCCACCGGAGCTGAATGGCACAAATTGATTTACAAAGATCATTTGACGATCAAGACAAATCTGTTTGGAACTACTTTTTATTCGCTGGTGGGGTTACATGCCAGTCACGTAATCGTCGGCTTGATTTTTCTTTTGATCGTCTTGGCGGTTACGCTGCTTGGATTTCCCATTCAAACCCAGCTCAGGCGGGTCATGTTTCTGTCTTGGTACTGGCATTTCGTGGACGCGGTTTGGGTGATCGTGTTTACGGTAGTGTACGTGATTGGCAGATAACAAGCGGGGCAGACAGGAAGCGACTATATGGCAAACGAAGTCCACCACGGGGAAGCGGGAGAGCGGACGCACCAGAGTCACATCGAGCTGCCCGCGCCCACATTCTGGCCAATCGTCATGGCCTTCGGGTTAACTTTACTGGCGGCTGGTTTTGTTACTCAATGGGTGGTCGGCGTGGTAGGGCTGGTGATTGCGTTCCGCGGGGCAGTGGGATGGTGGCGCAACGTCATACCTTACGAGGAACACGAGGAAGTGGCCGTTGATCCGAAGCATCGTCCGGCGCCGATCATGGTGGAAATGCGCTCCGTTGTGCGCATGCAAGTGGGTGAAGCACAACACCGTAAGCGGGTGCCGGAGAAAGTGCATCCGTATTCGGCTGGCATTCTTGGGGGATTGGCGGGAGGCGCCGCCATGGCCGGTTTGGCCTGCTTGTACGGGCTGATTGCCGAACATAGCATCTGGTATCCGATTAACCTGCTGGCGGGCGTAGTTATCCCTTCGTTGGGCGATGAAAGCGTGGCGCAGTTGAAGCAGTTCAATGGGCTGGCTTTTGGAGCGGCAGTGGTGGGCCACAGCATTCTTTCGTGCTTGGTAGGCGTAGTCTACGCCGTGATGCTGCCGATGTTTCCGAAATACGCCGTGTTTTGGGCCGGTATTTTGATGCCGGTTTTCTGGAGCGGCCTGGTGGCTACGACACTGAATATTCTCAACCCTGTCATGAACGGGCGCATCAGTTGGCCTTGGTTTGTGGCTGCGCAATTAGGCTTTGGTTTGGTAGGCGGGTATGTGATTGCGCAAAGTACGAGCATTCAAACGATGCAAAGCTGGAGCCTCGCGGAAAGAGCTTTTATCGAGACTCCAGGACTGCATGCGGCGCATGAGGAAAAGCCAAAATGAGAGTGTGCGCGGCCGGAAAGGATTTGCAGGCACAGCGCCGGCTATGCGCTGCGGGGATATTGTTTGTGCTAATTTTTTTGATCGTGGGATGCGATCCGCCCGGAAAGCCCGCACCCGAAGTCACAAACCAGGAAGAGATCACTAACTTCGCCGACTTGTACGGCGGGAACTGCGCCGGGTGTCACAGCGTGAATGGGAAGAGTGGGCCGGCGCGGCCCCTGAACAACGCGCTTTACCTTTCAATTATCCCGAAAGACACGCTCCGCAAGGTGATTTACTATGGACGGCCTGGTACAGCGATGCCGGCCTGGGCACGCAGCCAAGGCGGACCACTTACAGACAAGCAGGTGGACGCGCTGGTCGAGGGGATTGAGAAGAACTGGTCGAGACCTCCAAGCGCGGCGGCATTGTCGCTGCCGCCCTATGCCGCGACCCGTGTAGGCGATCCTGCTCATGGAAAAAAACTATTTGGGCGCGCCTGCTTCATGTGTCATGGTCCGGGTGCAAAAGTGGGGCCGGTAACGGACCCGACGTATCTGGCTTTAGCAAGTGATCAACTACTTCGCACCGCTGTCATCGAGGGATGGCCGGAGTTAGGGATGCCCAATTACCGAACCCTGAACTTAGGGCATGAATTGAGTGATGAGGACATCACCGATGTTGTGTCTTACTTGTCGTCATTGAGACCGGTTCAGCCGAACTCGCAAAGTTTGCATACCGTCGAGAACGGATCGGGCGAACAGGGCCAGATGACGAAAGGAAATGAAGGCAGCGGAAATGGTCCGGGCAGCCCGCACCAGCAGCGCAACGAAGGGAACAAGAGCTTTGGCGGCAGCAGCCAAGGCGGAGGAATCAAGTGAGCGGGTCCATTTCAGAAAAGGGCGGGCCGAACAACGGCGGAAGAGAAGAGGACAAGGGAAAGCAAAATACGCAAGACCCGACCCGGCGGGACTGGCTGTTTTACGGCGGCGTGGCTGCTAACGTCGCGGCGGGCCTGCTGCTGGCAGTGCCGCTGGTCGGCTTCGTTTTTTCTAGCTTCGTGCAAAGGAAAGATCCGCGCGCCTGGATCTCGCTTGGTCCGCTCGAAGCGTTTCCGGAGCAATCAACGCGGCTGGCGACGTATCGAAATCCATACACGCGGCCGTGGGATGGCGATACAGCAAACATTCCGTGTTGGGTCCGGCGAATGCAGGGCAATCGATTTCAGGTATTTGCGATTAACTGCACGCATCTCGGCTGTCCTGTGAGATGGTTTGAGCAATCGGGACTATTCATG
>CAXUCT010000247.1:0-3501 GCA_964249415.1 uncultured Bryobacteraceae bacterium
CAGCTCGACATTGGCCCCCGGGTACAGCGCCGCAATCGCCCCGAGCGCGGCCCCACCCGCACCCCCAATCAGCGCCGCCTTACCCGGGCCGATCCCGCCGCGTTCGTGATGATGCTGGTTCTCGTCTTGTTGAACGTAATAGCCATAGTTTCCCCCCTGGACGCGGCTGTTCATCCCGTTGTAGTAATTCGAGTGGCTTGCATAATTTCCCCGGTAGTCAGAACCGCGGTTCTGTTGATTACCACGACCCTGGTCGTAATTCCCACCGCGGGTTTGCTCGCTGCCGCGATTCTGGTCGTTTCCGCGGTTGTAGTTTCCGCCACGGTCGTCCCGGCCCATAGCCGGCATCATGGAGCCGAACAACAAGCCTCCAATCACCAGGTACGCCTGTACTTTGTGCATACCGTCTCCCCTTTCAAGCCCCGCCTCTTCCAGGGCCTGCCTCGTGTGAGCGCCTGCACTCCAACACCTGCGTGCCCGCCCACGACCACCCATAATATGTGGTCCTAGGCAGCAGTTGTTCTCAACCCTTCGCCCGGATGCCCAAACATATCCGCTGTATTCTGTTTCCATGAGCACCGAGCGCGCCATGCCCGGCGGCCGCGCCCATCGCAGCGCACTCCCCAAAGGTCCCAACGGACGCTGCCTCTGCCGCTGGTGCCACCTCGAAGTTCCACCCGGCCGCCTCACCTTCTGTTCCGCGTGGTGTGTCGAAGAATGGAAGCTGCGCACCGATCCCGGCCATCTTCGTGATCGCGTTTTTGAGCGCGATCGCGGCATCTGTGCCGTTTGCGGTCTGGATTGCGCCGCGCTGCTGTGCCACATCAAACGCCTCCGCGGTCCCGCGCGTGCCCGTGCTCTGGCCGCTTGGACTCTCCGCGGACGAAAAACTCTCTGGGACGCGGATCACATCCTCCCTGTGGCTGAAGGCGGCGGCGAATGCGACCTCTCCAACATGCGCACGCTTTGCCTCAAGTGCCACCGCGCCCACACCGCAGAATTACAAGTCCGCCTCCGCTCCCGTCGTTAAGCACGCACCAACCTGCAAGCCGTCGTACGACAAAAGCACGTCCAAAAAAAAAACGCGGGGCTCGCTGCGGCCTCCTGCCCGAAACTTCAGGCACAAAGCAGCAACCAGCCCCGTGAATCGACTTACCAGCTAATTACGCTGTGATCGTCGTGCCATCGAACTTCGTGAATGTATATCCATTGAAGTTCTCGTTGTAAAGCGCTCGCTGATCTCTCAGGATGCTGATCGCTACCTTCTCGCCAAGCAACAGCGATTGATAGTGATCAGAGCGCCAATGAACACCCGCGTGTAGCCGTCCAATTCCCACGTTGGCGGCGAGCTTATTAGCCTCACTCTGAACGGTAATTAGTCCGGCATCCGGACCATTGTAAGCCATCAACCTGGTCCCATCAGGAGACGGCATCACCGGGTTCGGTATTACGAAGTCTTCCTTGAAGTACGCCTTGATGAAGGTCGCACACGCGCCTGAGATGACCGCATGGCCGGAACCCAACGCTGGATGATACGGAGACCCTTCTGGGAATGCTTGGGGAAGGAAATAGTTGTTGTTGTACTTGGCCCCAATTGTCTTCAGTGCCACTGAGTTCAGCACGTCTGAATTGAGCGGATAGGGTCTACCTGCGTTGAGCTTGAAGTTGACCAGCCCGCCGTACTCTTCTGGACGTTCGGTGCGGTGGACAAAAAACTTCTGGAACCACACTGCCTTTAACGCGCGGCTCGCCACTTCCGCTACCAGCACATCAGCGGCCGGACCGCCGAAGGTACCCCAACCTTCTTGTGTTCTCGACGTGACGTATGGGTTGCCCGCGTTATAGGGAATTTGCATGAGATCCAGCAGGTATGTAGCGCTCCACAGGAATGCCTGATAAGTCTCACAGACATGGACAAACGCCGCCATGTCGCGTCCAGTATGCAGATATCTAGGCCCTTCTATCTGATTTGGCCCGAAACCAAAATTCGGAGTTTGTGGCGTTGTTCCTTGCCCGTTTTGCACTGCGAGGAACGATGTTGGATCGGTGTTGTAATCGATACCCGGTTTATAAACGTTGTACAACTGAGCCGGTTGGCCATTCGCGTCTAACGGTAGCGTCAACGCCCCGTACATTACGGGCATAAGGAAGAACTGTGAAGTATACGGTCCAACTGTCGAGCCAGGTGTTGTATCCCGGAAAAGGTTTTGAGCCGTAACCGGTTTCGTTGCGCCGTAGTAGGGAAGTCGATTAAGCTCAGCAATCGCCGCCTGGGTGATTGGCTCCAATCCATACTGGTCGAACGGCACGTCGCGCGCCAATGCTACCCAATACAACTCAACCATCTCATCAGCGCGAATTTGACTGGCGACAGGATAGGCAGGAGGAATATATAACTGATGCGAGTCAGTCCCCTCCAAATCGTACGCCAGCCCCGATTGCGGGTCGACGAACGGTAGATTGCCGCCTAACTCAATAGCTTCAAAAGCCGCTGGCGTACCGGTATTTATAGCGTTCTTGAAGGTGGCATACGCGCCTAGGTCTACCTCACCGTATTGGTTGTGGGGCAAACCCTTGGTGAAGTTTCCAATTTTCGTTGTGTAACGCGCCTCATCACCGTTGTTGGGGTGGGCTGGAATAGGAACAAGGAGCTCATTCGTCGCAGCCTGTATCCGAATTTCAAAAGACGTAATTGCACGCGTGTAGGGACCCACATTTGCATGCGGATTTCCGGTCGTCGGAGGCGGATCACTGCTCGCAGCCGCCGTTCCCAAGCTCGGGGTGAGGGACGTAGTTGGGAGTGCCGCGGATTGACCAGCCTCGGGATCCGACACAGCAGAACCTACGCTCCCCGAATCCACAACGCTCTGTGCCTTTAGTCCTGCTGTCGCAATCCCTAGACTCGCCAGGGCGGAAGCAGCTCCTTTTAGAAATCCACGCCGCGCCGCCTGCTGTGCCGGACTCGCACCCGCGTCCACTTTATCTGGTTCTTCCGCTGTCACCGTAGGTGATTCATTGCTTACCGAGGCCATTCTAAGTTCTCCTTCTGGCTGCGTTTTTTTGTCGCAGTAGTTGTACGAGCAAATACGCGTCTTATTTATTGAACGCTAGTCCAATTGGTCCTATTCAGGTAACCGTCCCGCTAAGAGCCAAATAAAGAAAGTTACAACGCCTGTGTGAAGAGTTGGTTACTCACTAGTTATCCAATAGTTAACTAAGCATTCAAGACTGAAGCATAAGTCGCCGTCGTTAACTAACTCGAACCAACTAAATTGCGCTCGAATGGACCGATAGTAGCCGATTTACTCACAGCTTTATAGCTAGCGCTAGTACTAGAAAATAATTAAGTTACAGTTCTTTGCTAAAGAAAGCCCTAGTTTTTACAAAATGAGTGGTGTCCTTTCTTAATTTGACGTACACTTGCCCCGTCACCCCAAATACTAGAACTGGAGTAATGCTGACTTGGCAAAGCACCGTCTTACCAGTAATAATCGGTGCTTA
>CAXUCT010000247.1:3570-7034 GCA_964249415.1 uncultured Bryobacteraceae bacterium
GGTTCGTCACTAGCCGCATATGCGCCATTATTGGCAGCTGCTGCCGCCAGACATAACCCTCGCGCGAATATCTCTGTCCTTTACGCCGGTTCTCTCGGAACTGTAATGGAGCAGTTAGGCCCCGCTTTTACCAGAGCCACCGGTTATGCATGGCTGGGCGAAGCACAAGGATCACTAGGTGCCGCCCGCATGATCCGGGAGCATTTGCGGGAACCGGATGTGTTTATCAGCGCCGACCGCTTGGTGAACGTAAATGTGCTCATGGGTGCCGAAAACGGCAATCTCGTGAAATGGTACATGCTTCTGGCCTCATCGCAACTGGTACTGGGATGGAGTCCGCAAAGCCGCTTCGCCTCCAAGTTCCGGGAGGCCCAAGCAGGATCAATGCCCTGGTATGAGCTTCTAAAAATTCCTGGCGTGCGGTTTGGCAGAGGAGACCCAACGATCGATCCCAAGGGCTATCGCACGCTTTTCCTGTTTCGCCTCGCCGATCACTTCTATCACCACTCCGATCTCTACGGCTTGCTCGGAGATCCCCTCAATCCCGCTCAGGTCTTCCCTGAAATCGTGTTGATGGGGCGTATGGAATCGGGCCAGTGTGACGCGGGAATCTTTTACAAGCACGAAGCCGTAGCTCACAAACTCCCCTATATCAGTCTCCCGCCGGAAATCAATCTCGGCGACGCCCGCTTTGAAAACGACTATTCGAAACAAATCTACACAACTGCAAAGGGCCAGCGCATCGCCGGTTCCCCCATCTTGCTCACCATCACCATCCCCGAAACCGTGCACAATCGCGAGGCTAGTCTGGCATTCGTACGTTTCATGCTCTCCTCCGATCAACTTCTGCGCCAATTTGGGTTCGGAATTGTGGCGCATGAGACGGGCGGCGACAGGAGCAAAGTCCCCGCCCCCCTTCGCAGTTTCCTCCCAGGAACTTCGCAAACAGGCGCGATACTGCCATGACCGCGCGGCTGAATTCATTGTTCCTGGGCTTTGGGCTGCTAAGTGGCTTGCTCCTCCTGGAACTTCTGCTACCCATTGCCAACATGTTGTTTCACGCCAATTGGTCCGGCTGGATAGCGCAGATCGGAGCCCCTGCCGAGTGGGGAGCGTTGGCCACCTCCTTGGAATCCTCCTCCATCGCCGTCGTTATTATGCTGATCTGCGGTGTGCCGCTCGGCTACTTACTAGCCCAAGACTATCTCCCACTTAGAAAATTGTGGACAAGTTTACTATTCCTTCCTATGGTGGTCCCGGATCTCGCAGGCGGAATTTTATTACTCCAAACCTTTGGACCAAATGGCATAGTCGGGCAGCCCTTAGATACAAGACAAATCGAATTAACAAGTAATCTCACTGGCATTGTTCTCGCTCAACTCTTCGTCGCTGCCCCGTTCGTGATTGTTTCTGCTCTTGCCGCCTTCTCAAGCATTGATCCAAAACTCGAAGCGGCCGCGGCTACCTTGGGTGATTCCCGCTGGCGCATCTTTTGTCGCGTGTCGCTGCCTCTCGCTTGGCCTGCCATCGCGGGCGGCGTTACGCTTGCTTGGATTCGCGCCTTAGGTGAGTTCGGCGCCACCATGCTCGTGGCTTATAACCCGCATACTTTGCCCGTCTACATGTGGGTAAAATTCGAATCTGACGGACTCGCCGGAGCTCTGCCAGTCGCCTTCTGCCTGGTGTTGTTGGCCGCCGCCGCCGTCGCGTTCTCGGTTCTCCTGAACCATTTGACTGGGCATACTGGCGTGCCCGCAAATATCCTGGCGCCGCCTGAAAGTGCCATCGGAGTCTGACAATGAGCGCCGCAGCCACTTTTAAGCAAACAATAGCTTTAAGCTCTGACGTTCCATTCCGCCCGGAACTACCCCGGCGTGGAACGCTCCATGTGCAGGTGTCAAAACGTCATCGTGACAACGCCGGCGTTTGCTTCCAACTCCAAGCAGACTTCAAAATTTTGCCGGGTATCAGCATTCTCCTCGGTCACTCCGGCGCCGGCAAAACCACCCTGCTTCGCTCCATCGCAGGCCTTTCTAATCCCGATGCAGGCCACGTCGCTGTTGGCGAATACACGCTTTTCGACAGTGCCCGGAAAATTTGTCTCCCGCCCGCACTTAGAAGAATAGGCGTGGTTTTCCAGGATCTCGCCCTTTTTCCACATCTCACCGTCGAAGACAATCTCGCCTACGGTCTGCGCAAACTTGATAAGTCCGAGCGCGAGGCCCGCATAGGTTCTATTGCTGAATCGTTTGGAATCGCGCATCTCAGGAAACGCTTCCCCCGGCACATTTCCGGCGGCGAGGGTCAGCGCCTAGCCCTGGCTCGCTCTCTCGTGACGCAACCCGATGCATTGCTCCTCGACGAGCCGCTTTCCTCGCTGGACGTTCGAACCAAATCTCTCATCATTGATGATCTTCGTAGGTATAACGAGACGCACCGCATACCCATGCTCTACGTCACCCACGATCACTCGGAGGCCTTCGCTCTCGGAGACCGCGTCTTGGCGCTTGAGTACGGAAAGATTGTGCGCGAAGGCTCTCCTTTCGAAGTGTTATCCACGCCTCATCAAGAGCTTATGGCTGAGTCCGCCGCTTTTGAAAACCTGTTTGATGCCGCCGTCGTCGGGATTCAAGAACAGGAGGGCTTCCTCACCTGCCGGCTCCGCGGCTCCGCTGTCGAATTGAAAATTCCTCATAAGCGGGTTGCTTTAGGCGCGGACGTCCGCATCGGCATCCGGGCGAATGACATCCTTCTCGCCTCAGACCGCCCCCAGATAGTGGGCGCCTGCAACGTACTCCGCGGGCGCATGAATCAAATCGATACCGCCGGCGCGGGTCCAGAAGTCCGCGTAACTTGTGGTGTCGATTTCCGAATCCACCTAACCCCCAGCGCACGCGAATCCTCTGGCATCGCGCAGTCCGTTGACGCCTGGATGCTGATCATGCCTCACTCTTGCCACATCGTCCGAAAAAGCCGTCCAACCGTTCTCCAGCGCCTCTTTGTATTTGTTTGTAATGGCAATGTCAGCCGTTCTCCCATCGCACAGGCAATCTGCAACCAGGAAATTGCCCGCCGCTTAAAAGTGCCGTTCGAAGCGCTCGCTACTGCAGGAGTTCAGGCCGTGAGTGCCGGCTTAAGCGCCACTCCAGGCCAGCCGGTTAGTCAGGAAGCGCAAGATGTGCTCGAACAAATCGGCATCCGCAATTTCGACCATAAATCGCAGTGCCTGACTGCTGAACTCGCCGAACGCGCGGAGCTCATCCTCTGCATGACGGCCGATCAACAGCAGCGTGCACTTGAAATGTTTCCGTCCGCCGCTGCCAAGATTCAGTGCCTCAACCCGGACACTAACCTCGGTGCGCCCGAAGGACATGGTTTGGAAGCGTTATCAACCTTGGTCCGCCAGATGCATACCTTCATCCACCAGCGCTTGGACTTACTTTTAGGAGCATGCTGAAATGGCC
>CAXUCT010000248.1:0-6723 GCA_964249415.1 uncultured Bryobacteraceae bacterium
CTCACTTCGACGTGATCGCTCCCGACCTCCGTGGCTTCGGAGACAGTTCCAAGCCTGACGGTCCCTTTGGAGCCGCGCAGCATGCGGCAGATCTGTCTGCCGTTCTTGATCAACTCGACCTGAAGGAAGTCGGTCTTGTGTCCCACGACGTTGGAGGTGCAGTCGCGCAAGCGATGGCACAGGCTTCACCAGAGCGCCTTCGTGGGCTGTTCTTTTTCGACTTCATGCATCCTGGTATCGGTCAGCGGTTCTTTACGCCCGACCGCATCCAGGACACCTGGTACATGTTCTTCAACCAAACGCCATTGGGGTTGAGTCTCGCCGGTGCGACGCACGATAGCGTCCGTCAGTACATCACGCATTTTTTGCGAGATTGGGCACACCGGAAGAACGCTTTCGATGATGTGATGGAGATCTTCGTTGAGAACTTCTCCAAGCCGGGCAATCTTGAGGGCGGCTTTGCCTACTACAAGGCAGCCATACCTCCGCGAACGAACCCGCCACACGGTGATCCCCCGCCTCCACCCCCTCCTGTGCACATTCCGACGTGCGTGCGTTGGTCCGAATACGACAAGTTGTTCCCCTATGCATGGACCGACAATCTGGCGACCTTCTTCCCGGACCTTGACCTTCGGATGTTTGGCGGCGTGGGACACTTTCCTCATCGAGAGGATCCCGCGATGGCAGCGCGATACATCGCGGACTTTTTTCTGAGTCAGGAGAGGCGTTCGTGAACTTTGCAAGCCGGTGGCGCCGGACGATTGTGAGTCTTGCCTGCTTGTTCCCAGGTTCCTTGCTCGACGCGCAGATGCCGAAAGATGAACAGTTTCGCGCGGTATTTCAGGAGCACGTGGTGCGCGTTGGCAGTACACCTCTCCACTACGTCATGGGAGGTCACGGAAGCCCGGTGGTGCTGCTGCATGGCTTTCCGGAGACTTGGTACGCCTGGCGAAACGTTATGCCGGGTCTTGCACAGGAGCACACCGTCATCGCTGTCGATCTGCCCGGTATCGGTGTCGGCGAGCCGCCTCGTACTCCGCCGGACACGGCTGCCATCAGCGATCTCATCCACCAATTTCTGGTGCAGCTTGGATTCCAGCGAATCGATCTCGCAGCGCACGATTTCGGGGTTGCTGTTGCCTACGCGTATGCTTCACGGCATCGGAATGAAGTTTTACACCTGGCTCTGCTGGATGTTCCGCCCCAGGGAACCGAAAGCTTTGAACGGCTGCGCAAGACCGCGTGGGCCTTTGGATTTCACAAGCTTCCTGAACTCCCCGAACAGCTTGTTCTCGGGCATGAGCGGGCCTATATGACGGAGGGCTTCTTTCGACCACTGGCGGCCAACCCTGGCGTTTTCTCCAGTGAAGACCTGGATGCGTATATCCAGGCCTACTCCGTCAGGGGAGTGATGCACTCAGCTTTCGAGTGGTACAGGGCTTTCGATACCGCCATTGCTCAGAATCGTTCACAGCTTCAAGCGCTCTTGCCGATGCCTGTTCTGATGATGGGCGGCGATCATTCCGGCGGTCCGCTCATGGCAGAAACAGCCAAAGAGATCGCTCGTAACGGGACATCCTTTATCGTCCCAAACTGTGGCCACTGGTTGCTCGACGAGGAACCCATGATCGTCAGCGCCAAACTTCGAGACTTCTTTGCAGCCAAAGATTAGGCAGTGTGAACGGCTTCTCCTTACGCTTACGCTTGACGATACGTAGGCACCTACATACTCTTGCTACACTACCAAATGACCGGAGTACGACGACATGACAGCTTCTTTTCAACCACTCGGTTCTACATCCAAACTGACTCCAGATCGCCGGTCTGTTCTCTTCGGGATGTGCGCATCCGCCCTGTCGGGCATAGCGTGGGGAATGCCGTCATTGACGTTAGCTTCGCGCACGTTCAGCTCGCCTCGGCACACAACACACTACCTTGAGTGCGGACCTACAGACGGACCGCTGATGATGTTTCTGCACGGCTGGCCAGAAATCAGCTTGGCGTGGCGCGCTCAAATAGAATCGTTTGCCGCGGAAGGCTGGCACTGCGTCGCTCCAGACCTGCGCGGCTTCGGTGGCTCTTCCGCGCCGGCTGCTACCGGCGCCTACGACAACGAGCAGGTCGTAGCAGACATGGCCGAGCTTCATGACCATCTTGGCGCAAAGCCCGCGATATGGGTCGGCCACGACTGGGGTAGTTGCACGGTCGGAGCGCTCGTCGCGCACGAACCCAAGCGCAGCCGAGGCGTGGTGCTGGTCTCGGTTCCATATTTTCCCGACGCGAACGCGCTCGCGACGCTTGTTCCGCTCGTTGACCGAACGATTTATCCGGCTGACCAGTATCCCGATGGCCAATGGGACTACTACCGCTACTACACGAAGCATTTCCAAGACGCTATCGCAGACCTCAATGCAGATATCCGCTCATCGCTAGCATCGATCTTTAAGCCGGGCGACCCGGCGGCTATGGGCAAACCGTCGTCGAGTGCGTTGGTTACGCGCAACGGAGGGCGGTTCGGCTCCGCGCACCGTGCCCCGTCAACCCAACCTGACCCGGCTCTCTGGCCGCCGGCGGATTTCGACGGGCTGGTGAAGAGTTTCGAATCGCAAGGCTTTCGTCCATCCTGCGCATGGTACCTGAACGACGAGGCCAACATCGCCTACGCGCGCAAGGCGCCTAACGGCGGTCGCCTGTCGCAACCGGTGCTGTTCATCAATGGCGAACTCGATCAGATCAACGGAATCAACGGCAATCACATGGGCGACCCAATGCGCGCGGCCTGCCCAGACCTCACAGTCACGAATCTGCGCGGCGCTCATTGGTTGTCGCTGGAATGCAAGGAAGAACTCACACAGGTCATTCGCAATTGGCTCCAGAGCAAAAGGCTCTGAGGCAACAACCGGGTGTAACTATGCAGACGACTTGCTCGACGGCTCTTCGACTGCGTTCCGGATCTCCGTGGTTCAACCACTGAGTAGCTATTGTCTTACTGAACGGAACGATTTGACTTCGATGGATTATGGAAACGCTTAAGCAAACACCTAACGGTCACCTCAGAGCAATGCATCAGTGCAAGTTCTGCGGACATCTTGCAAAACGCAAGGACTGAATGTCGCAATTCCGGCCGAACTCGCAAATACGGTGTCGTGCAGCGCTTACATATGAGATTCTGAGCCGCAACTTGCTTTGCTGTTACTTAAATCTAAGACGATCGAAAGCGTCGGGCCTTAAAATGCGAGACTAAGGACCAACCCGCCAACACAACCAGAATTACAGGCGGTGAGCTCCTGGTTGTGGTTCTTGTGTCAAAAATCCGAGACAAAGATGAGATGAAAGTCTGTCTCACGTTTGAATGCATTGATCTCAGATTTGACCAACAACAAACATTGCATTGAAAGCCGGGAGTTGTTGGTCGCAAGAGGTTAAAACGTCACGTTTAGCGCAGCGCGACAGAAGCGGCAAGAGCGTTCATACGTGTCTGTCGAGAGGTTCAGATTGGAAAAGTTCTTCAATTGGCGATTGTTTGGATCGAGGCAGGGGGTGGAGCGTCAGGACTGGCTGGGCTCCTGGAAATTCGTACTACGAGATACGTCCTCCCACGCATCAAGGTCGCGATTGAAGTCGGCAAGATTCTGACGAATCTGATCGAGTGCATCTGCACCGATCGCGAGATGAAGCGGCGGTTGGCAAACACAGTGTCACGGGCTTTGCCCGCTGTGTCGGCGTAGGCGGAAATACGGGTAGCGGGCTGCTTATCAGCATTAGAACCACGGAACTCGGTTCGGAACCCTCCGGGCTCTACGACCGTAACACCCACGCCAAACGGAGACAGTTCTTTCGCCAAGGTCTCCGATAAAGCCTCGATCGCAAATTTCGTCATATGGTAGTAGCCGACCGCAGGGTAGGTCACCACACCCCCGACCGAACTGATGTTGATGACCTGTCCGTGTCCACGCTCTCGCATGCCGGGCAGCACGGCTTTAAGCAGATTCACGGGACCAAACACGTTGGTCTCAAACAGGGCGCGTACGCCGAAGTCCTCCCCTTCCTCAATTGCCCCGAAATAACCGTATCCGGCATTGTTAACCAGAACGTCCACGCCGCCGAACCGTTCTTCGGCGCTCGCCACCGCAGCCCGAATACTGTTAAGGCTTGTGACATCAAGTTCTGCCGCCAGCGCTCTATCTTTGTGCGTCTGGACAATATCGTCCACATCGGTGAGACAACGGGCCGTTACGACGACACGGTAACCCGCCTTCAACGCCTCCTGCGCAAGTGCCCGGCCCAAACCCTTTGAGCAACCAGTAATAAGCCATACATCATTCTTGTTCACCATATTTCCCTCTTATTCGCGCCGCGACTTTGCACCAATATCAAATGAGGTCCCGGCACGGCTACACCCTTCCTTTTACCCCACGCCACTTGAGTTAGACGTTGCGACAGCAAGGGCACCGGACCGGCCACTCGGAGCAGCCCGCTAACCGACGTCGCGGGCCTGAGATCTCTGCGGAGATGAGGCGTTTGTCTTAGGAATGCAGAGCTACACCCTTTATGAGCGCCGGCGGCTCGACAAACGTGGGCATCTTGAGACCTTCGTCGTGGAGGTAAATGGCAAGATCAAGCGAACCGTCAGCGACGTCCCATCGCGTGACTAGGCCATCGTTAATCCTCAAAATAAAGTTCTCTACCGATGTTCCAGTTTTCCAGTCGGCGCTAGACCATTAAAAGGGCGCTCGTGCCTCCAGTGGAGGTTAATCGTGACTAGGCCACGATCCCCGACGACGAAATGATCGACGAGATCAGTCCGCGGGCGGAAAGCGTCGATGAATGACTGGTTCCATCGTTTGAGCGCGGCTATGCCGTCGATATTGCGTCCAGCAGGACTGTTTGATTTGACGTCAGGATGAATCACTGCATCCCAAAGGTCAAGTCGGTTTTGCGAGAAGCCCTTGTAGATCTGGAGAGTGATGCTAGAACTGGGTGGGTTCCCAAGCATTCCGCTTGTGGCTTCCTGCGCTCGCGCCTCTCCGGCTAGCCCCAAGCCGGCCGTTGCAATTGCACCGTTGACGAGTAGCCTTCTACGGGAGATTAGCGTTACGTGTTCTTTTTCAGAGTTCTGCATAATGATCTTCCTTGTGTGTCTTGGTTGGGACCGGTGTGGGTCCGGATTTATTTAGCGAGATTGTTCGGATCGCTCCGTGTGCAGGAGACCGCACACGGCAACCTCCTGGGTATGCCCGGCTAAACCTGCCCGATGCCGCCGTCCACCATCAGGTCGGCCCCGGTGACATAAGAACTCTGGTCAGAGCCGAGAAAGACGGTTGCATTCGCGATCTCTACTGCGTTGGCTGCCCTGCCGAGCGGAATTGCGCTAACGTAGCCATCGATAACTTCTTGACGATCGAGTCCCGCTGCCTGGCTATCCAGGACGGGCGTGTCGGTTAGCCCGGGGCTAAGCGTGTTGGCGCGAATGCCCCGGTCCTTAAATTCCGCAGCCCAGGTGCGGGCATAGGATCGGTTCGTAGCTTTCACTGCGGCATAAGCGGTGTGACCAGGGAAACCCATCTGATGCATCGCGGAGCTGATCAGAATGATGGAACCCTTTCGAGTCATTAAGGGCAACAACTTCTGCACCAAGAACACCGGCGCGCGTGCCATCAGGTCGAAGCTCTTATCGAAGTGCTCGGGTGTAATGTCCTCTATCGCGGATCGTTCGGTGAACCCGGCGTTGGACACGATAATGTCGAGCACGCCCTTTTCAGCGTTAATGATTTCATAAATCTTGCCTAGTTCCTCGAGCCTCGCAAGATCGCCTGCGATTGCAGTCACATTCCGACCGATCTCCGCGACTGCTTCATCCAGCTCCCTCTGCCGCCGCGCCGTGACGAAGACATAAGCGCCTTCCTCCACGAACCGCTTTGCAGTCGCTAGACCGATGCCGCTATTTCCGCCAGTCACAATTGCGATCTTTCCCTCAAGTGCACCCATATAGTCTCCAATCTCTTTCGTTAACGCCCTTGCCAAGCCGGGCCTGACTCGTGCTTTCTTCTGGTATGAGCCCTACAGAATATTCTCGTACGCGCATTACAGATGTTCGCGGCTCTGCATCAGATTCAGGAATTCTGCATCAAAAGCAACATGAAGATCCCCAAGAAACTCGGAAGGCCTGCTGCTTTCGATAAAGAAGCTGCCCTCGATGTCGCGATGCGTCTGTTCTGGGAAAGGGGCTACGAAGGCACGTCTATCGCGGAGCTTTCGGAAGCGATGGGGATACACCCATCCAGCATCTATGCAGCCTTTGGCGACAAGCATGCATTGTTCGCGCTTGCGGCGAAACGCTACATGGAAGTGCCAGGGCAGTACATGGTACGAGCGCTTGCAGAGCCGACGTTTGAAACATTTATTCAGGCTGCGTTCCACAACACAGTGGAATTTCTCGGACGCAATGAATACCCGGCGAGCTGCTTCACATTGACTGGCTCATTGTCCTGCGGTGTAGACACGGAGCCTGCGAAGGCTCTGATGCTAGACATACGGCTTCGAAACGAAGCCGTCCTTAAGGCACGCCTTCTCAAGGCGAGAAGGGCCGGAGAGTTCCCCAAGGAAGAGAATATCGACGACTACACTCGCTATCTTTCATCGCTTCTCAGTGGTCTCGCAGTTCAAGCTGCGAACGGATCGACGAAAGCCCAGCTCAAACGCACCGCTGAACTGGCTTTAAGG
>CAXUCT010000248.1:6733-7032 GCA_964249415.1 uncultured Bryobacteraceae bacterium
GCCAGACTTAGTTTCAAGGCATATCCGGATGGAAGTGTGCAATCCGGATGATTTTGTTGCGAAGTTTAAAATGAGGGTTTTGCTATCGAGCCATGCCGATCCTGCCAGAGAATCCGTTTAAAGGGCGTCAGTATCCGGGCAATGTCATCCTCCTGGCAGTGCGTTGTTCAGATCGACTTTTTGATTTAGAACACCCGGATTGCCGTCAAAAACGTTCCTTTTGACACGATGGCCCGACTATTCACCGCCATTCTTGGTCGAAAATCCTAGCGGGGTTCAGGGGCCGGCAATGAGGCCCC
>CAXUCT010000249.1:0-2748 GCA_964249415.1 uncultured Bryobacteraceae bacterium
GTGTATGTTCGAGAGGGAAGGCGGCCTGATCGAGCGCATCATGGATGAGCCCGAAGGCTTTGGCAGGCGCAACACTATCGAAACTGCGAGAAGACAGCACAAATCGCCAGTCCTCGTACTCTGGCGTATAAAGCCACATGGCAACGCTTATCGCCAAATTAGAATGATCAAGAATCTCGAGAATCTTTGCTCCGGTAGCAAAGTCGGCAGTTACCAATGCTGTTTTATCCATGCCAATACTCCGTGTTTTGGGGCAGCAACGGCGTTTACCAGATCCTCTGCCGCCCTAGCTTCATGTCGCTGATAACGGCTAAGTTCCGACCATTGCTGAACGAGGTCCCAATTGATACGGAAAATAGCGTCTTTTCTCGCCTGCTCCTTACGAGCTGGATTGAGGTTTGCGGCGTCGATAAGATCCTTAACATTATGCGTATAGCTCGCGTTCACCTTCCCCTTGTCTGGAAAATCGTACCGCTGCGTGCTCTTCGCAATGCACGCTTTCAAGCCACACTCTACAGAATATCCGGCCAGGTAGTAGGCGCCATCTGAATAGCCCGCGCTCAGCAATGCTTTGGCCTCCAATAGCCTGATCCGCGCCAAGGTCTGTAGTTCCCTGCGATTCACAAACGATTATCGTACCGGACAGGTGCGAGGTAATCAGCTCAGCATGAGGCTGCCGTGTTTCGGGTGCGTCAAATACGATTGCAAATAAGAGGACGAAGGCAAGTCACCGGTTCTGCTGGCGGCGCCATTCGAACAGCACTACGCCCGCTGCGACGGAGACGTTGAGCGAAGAGACCGCGCCGGCCATGGGGATGCGTACCAGGACGTCGCAATGTTTCTGCACGTTTTGATGCAGGCCCTTTCCTTCGCCGCCGAGGATCATCACGGTAGGTGAGGCGTATTCGACTTTGTCGTAGAGTTCTGAGCCTGCTTCGTCGAAGCCGTAGATCCAGAAGCCCTCTCCCTTGAGGCGGTCGAGGGTTTGCGTGAGGTTGGTGACACGCGCGATGGGGAGATATTCGAGAGCTCCCGCGGCGGCGCGGTCGACAGTTTCGGTGAGGGGCGCGGCACGGCGCTCGGGAACAATGACGGCATTCGCCCCCGCTGCATGCGCGGTTCGAATGATAGCGCCCAAGTTATGCGGATCCTCAATGCCGTCGAGGACGACGAGTAGAGTTGCTCCCGAGGTGACGTCCTTCAGTTCGCGATATTCATGAGCGGCGCCGAACGCAATCACCCCCTGATGCGGGAGTCCCTTTGCGGCACGATCTAGCGTTTCGCGCGGTTCGAAGCGGATGGGAATGGAGTTGTCACGCGCCAGCTCGATGATTTCCTGGATGCGCGGTCCGGATGTGCCTTTGGCAACGACGACTTTGTCGAGCGGACGACCGGCGCGCAGGGCCTCGCGGACAGGATGAATGCCGATAGTAAGTCGATTCACAGGGAGAATGCAATTACATAATCTCCTAGCGGCGGTCCAATGTCGGTGGCGTGGCCTCCGGCGCTGACGATTACGTATTGCTTGCCATCGGGACCTTCGAACGTCATGGGGGTGGAGCGGGCGCTGGTGGGGAGGCTACCCGTCCAGAGCTCCCGACCCGTTTCGACGTCAAAGGCGTGGAGAGCAGGGTCGAACGTACCGGCGATGAACACCAGGCCGCCTGCTGTGACGATCGGGCCGCCGAGCGAAATGGAACCCCACTTGGCGGGAAGCTTCGGGTTGAACTGACCAAGCGGCACTTCCCATTTTTTCTCGCCGGTACCCGCAGTAATGGCGAGGAGGGTTCCCCATGGCGGGGGCGTACACGGAACGCGCTTGGGACTTAACAAGAAGCGGCGCGTGACCCCATAGGGCGTGCCACGTTGATTGGCGAACTCCCAGTCGCCGTCGATTTTGCGGCCGCGTGAATTGCGAAGGTCTTCGAAATCGGCGCGGGGGATAAGTCGGATCTCTGCGGCCAAGTGGTTGGTGGGCAGGATGAGCAGATCATGCACGGCGTCGTAGGCGAGACCGCCCCAGTTCATGCCGCCGATGTTGCCCGGCATCGAAAGAGTGCCTGCGAGGGAAGGAGGAGTGAAGATGCCTTCGGCTCGCAGCTTCGCGATCTCTGCGCGGCAATATTCACGATCTGCATCGTCAACGCCGAAGGCATCTAGCGCAGTCATGCTCTGGGAGGAGTCGGGAGCAGGCTTGAGGGGGAACGGCTGGGTAGGGGACGCGGTTTCGCCGGGCACATCGCTTTTTGGAACAGGGCGCTCTTCTACGCCGAAGATGGGCTCTCCGGTTTCGCGGTTCAGGACGAAGAGATTGGCGGTCTTGGAACCGATAGCGATTGCCGGAACGATTTTTCCCTCGCGGTGGATATCGAACAAGAGCGGGGAAGTGGCGACATCGCAGTCGCAGAGGTCGTGATGCACGGTTTGAAAGTGCCAGACTCTTTCGCCGGTATCGGCGCGCAATGCGACGACACAGTTTGCGAACAGGTTATTTCCGAGACGTTCGCCGCCGTAGTAGTCGGGGCTAGCGCTGCCGGTAGGGATGAAAACGAGATTGCGCGCGGGATCGACCGAGATGATGGACCAGGCGTTTGCCGCACCTGTACGTGCCGCGCTGCCGTTCTTCCAAGTATCAGCGCCGACAGCATGCGGATCTTGGGGAATGGGATCCCAGGACCATTTCAACTTTCCTGTGACGACGCTGAAAGCGCGCACTTCGCCGCTGGTTTCGTTGGTCCAATTGTTGTC
>CAXUCT010000249.1:2758-7003 GCA_964249415.1 uncultured Bryobacteraceae bacterium
TGCCGGAACCGACGATGAGCAGATCGCCTATGACCGCAGGCGGAGAAGTCTCTTCGAGATCGGCGTAGCCATGAGGCGGGAGGCGCAATCCGTTCCGGAGATCAACGATGCCGTTATCGCCAAAATCGTGGCAGCGCTTGCCGGTAGCGGCGTCGAGCGCAATGAGATGGGCGTCGATGGTTGCGACGAAGATGCGGCGGTCGCCAGAGGGGGACTTCCAGGTGGAAACACCGCGGTTGACGTAGTCGCCGTAGCCGGCGTCCTTTCGAACGTCGAAGGTGAATCTCCAGCGCTGCTTGCCGCTGGTTGGATCGAGAGCAATTACGCTGCCTAGAGGAGTACCTAAGTAGAGAGTGCCGTCAACATACAACGGCGTTGCTTCAAAGGCGGTCTGCTTGCTGTGCTTGGGTGTATAAGCGTCGCCGGTGCGGAAGGTCCAGGCCACTTTGAGTGTGTTTACGTTGGAGCGATTGATAGAGGTTAAGGGGGAGAAGCGCTGACCGCCGGGATCGTGGCCGTAGCTAGGCCATTCGCCGTTCTCTGCTGCTAAGAGGGTGAGAGATAGAAACGCGAGTGCGCAACCCAAAAATCTCATGGTCCTAGTGTGAAGCGCAGTGCGCCAGACACCAAGAGTAAGTGGACGAGTGGGACTGGACGGGGGACTAAGAGCTAAGAGCGCTCCAGTTCTTCAAGAGAGCCGGTGCGGTAACGGCGGCTCCAATTTAATTCGGTGCCGTCTTTGAGCAGGAGCTTTTGATCGCCATGGAACCAGGAACGGATCTCCGCGATGCGGTCGAGGTGAACGATTTCGGAGCGGTTGATGCGCCGGAACACGGCGGGATCAAGTTTGGCGGAGAGCGATTCAAGGCTGCTGCGCGCGATGTAGGTTCGGGATCCGGAATGAATGCAGACGTAATTGCGGGCGGCTTCAATCCAATCAATGCGGTCGGTTTCGAGAAAAACGGAACGCTCATTTTCTTGAATTAGTAGGCGGCGAGCGTACGTGTTGCCTGGGCGCAGGCTGGCGATCAATTCGTCTAAGCGGTTGGCAATCTGCTGGGGGCTGCCGTTTTCGGCAATGCGGCGGGCCCGCGCAATGGCTTGTGCAAAGCGGTCGGGTGCAACGGGTTTGAGGAGGTAATCCACGGCGTGAACCTCGAAGGCTTTGAGCGCGAAATCGTCGTGAGCAGTGACGAAGATGATGTGGAGGTGATCGCGAGAGTCGAGCGATTCGATCACGTCAAAGCCGGTGCAGTCCGGAAGTTGGATATCGAGGAAAGCGAGATCGGGTCGAAGGCGATTGATCAGCTCAACGGCTTCGGCGCCGGAGCTCGCCTGGCCGATGACGGAGATGTCGGTTTCGGTCGTAAGCATATGGAGAAGCTTGCGGCGGGCAGGCGGCTCGTCGTCGACCAGGACGGCGCGCATCATGCAGTGGCGCCCTCGAAAGCTGGCGAGGGTGCGGCCGTTGGAGCAATCTGAAAGGGGAGCCAAATCTCAACGATGGCACCGCCGCCGGCTGCGTTGTGAATGCGGAGACTGTGTTGGTCTGGGTAGAGTCTTTGGAGGCGCTCAGCGGTGTTGCGCAGACCGATGCCGGTCTCCGCGGGCGGTTCGACGGCGAGACCGGGTCCGTGGTCGCGAACGGTGAGATGAAGCTGGTCGCCGCTGCGGCGGCCCGTGAGCAGGATATCGGCTCCAAAGTTGACAGAATCCATGCCATGGCGGATGGCGTTTTCAACTAATGGCTGGAGGATCAGCTGCGGGACCAGAGCTTCCTGCACTGCCGGTTCGATGTCGATCCTGAGCTTGAGTCGGTGCTCAAGACGCGCTTCCATGATGCGCGTGTAGAGCCCGAGCAGCTCGATCTCTCGCGATAGCGGGATCTCCTGCGAGCGGTCACTCTTCAAAAGTTGACGGAGCAAGTCGCCGAGACGGCAAACCATTTCGTCGGCCGCGCGGGGATCCTCATAGATGGCGGCAGAAACGGCATTCAGGGCATTAAAGAGAAAATGCGGCTCGAGCTGGAGGCGCAAGTTCTGCAATTGAGCTTCGGCCAAGCTGGTTTCGAGCTTGGCCTGCTGCAGTTCGCGTTCACGAGCAAAGCGAACTTCATGAAAGAGAGAGATGAGGCTGACGCCTACCCAATAGAAGATGAAGAAGTGAGCAAACTCCATGGGGTAGCGGACCGGTATGTAACCGTAGCTGTCGTTGCCGAACCCGAGAATAGGAAAGAACACGCCGCGCGCGATGACGATTAAGGTCGTGTGGACAACGGAGATGAGACAAACGGCAATGAGATGCGCGAGCAGATTGCGGCGCCAGTTTTCCGAAACGAGTGGAAATCGAATGGCGACCAGATACACCAAAGGAAAGACCGCCAGTCCGGCTAGGGCACCAGCGCCCTCTTCGGCGAGCGTGAGTAGCGGCGGCCGAAGTCGGCCGTTCGCAACATAATCCAGCTGCCTATAAAAGAAAAGACAAATCAGAATAACGGCAAGTATGCCCAGAACCCAGCGCCAATTTACTTCGCGCAAGGGGACGTAGGTGCGCGAGAGCTGCTTCACTATGACTTATGCTAGCGGAATTCCGTGTTCTTCGAGAGTGCCCTGCACTTCTTTAGGATTAAGACGAGAGGCATCATACTCGACGAACAGCTCGTCTCCGGAGGGCAGGACCTGGGTGGTCAACATGCCATAGACCGAATGGATGCGCGCGATGCTTTTCAGATCCCCATCGGTGAGGGCACGGGAGAGCTTAAACGTGATGTCGACCTTCGTCATCGGCAACAGCATAGCATCTACTCCTGCTAAGGCTGTTTCAGTTTCCAGAGGATCTGGCGGAGCATGCCGCACCAAGTCTCGGCGTCTGAGGCAGGAAGCCCAACACGGCGAACAAGCCGCCTCACCTTGAGTTCAGTCGATTTTGAAGTGCGCTCGTTGACATAGCCGGAACGCGTGAGCAGATCGAGGAGCAGCGATGTGATGGCTTCGTAGTTTTCGGCAGAAGCGAGTTCAGGCGGGTGAAAGCGCGCGTGGAAGGCTTCCGCGTTTCGGCGCAACTCGTATAAGCAGATGGCGACAGCTTGGCCGAGATTAAGGGCACCGTGTTCCGGGCGGGTGGGTATGCGCAGGAGCCATTGACAATGGCTCATGTCTTCATTGGAGAGGCCGAATTTTTCCGAGCCGAACAGCAGAGCGGCGGGAGAAGTCGTGAGGTGCTGGTTCAGAAGCCCGCCTGCGGCTTCCAGGCGATGGAGGGGCAGGTGGAGGTCGCGATGGCCTGCCGCCGTGGTTCCCACAACGAGCGCGCAATCGGCTACCGCAGACGAAATGTTGTCGAAGATCTCAGCCTGCTTCAGAATCTAATGCGCGCGAACTGCGGAGCGGGCTTCTTGAAAGGCGACGTCATACGGATTGACCAGCCGGAGATGGGCGTAACCGAAATTGCTCATCGCGCGCGCGGCGGCGCCGATGTTGAGAGGATTACGAGGCGAAACGAGAACAATCCGAAGAGGGACATCTTTGAAAGCCCCAACTGCATCGGCCACTACTGCTCCAAGTAGGTGTAGCCCTGCAAGCCTTCTTCGTAGAACTTGAGCAGCCGGCCCGCTTCTTCATAGCCGATGCGTTGTTCGCGCACGGCCGTTTCGACATCTTTGCGGAACTGATCGATGAGGGTTTGCGTGTTGTATTGCACATAGTTCAACACTTCGCGAACGGTATCGCCCTGAACCACAGTTTCGAGAACGACATCGCCGTGCGGATCGAGGCTGACGTGGACAGCGTTGGTATCGCCGAACAGGTTGTGCAAGTCCCCGAGAATCTCCTGGTAGGCACCGAGCAGGAAGGCGCCCAGGATGTAGGAGCCATTGTTAAAGGCGTGCAAAGCGAGCGTCTTCTTCACGTCGCGACGGTCGATGAACTGATACCCCTTGCCGTCCGAGTCGCAGGAAATATCACCGAGGACCGCGTGGCGGGTGGGCGGTTCTTCGAGCCGGTGAATCGGCATGATGGGGAACAGCTGCTTCACGGCCCAGCTATCGGGCATGCTTTGAAAAAGCGAGAAATTGCAGAAGTACGTATCAGAGAGCATGCTCTCCAGGCCCTCTAGCTCCTCAGGGAAATAGTCCAGTTCACGAGCAAATTTGAGGATCTTGCGGCAAATGGCCCAAAAGAAGTTTTCCGCCAAGCTACGTTGTTCGAGCGTGAGATAGCCGAGGCTGAAGAGGTTCAGCGCAGAATC
>CAXUCT010000250.1:0-2462 GCA_964249415.1 uncultured Bryobacteraceae bacterium
ACTTGGCGTTTGGGGAGTTCTTGGAGACCAAGGCCGAAATCGGGTACGGGGCAATCGCGGAACAGTAAGTAAGCAGTTCTTTCTTGAAAGAAAGAACCAAAGAACTTTTAGTTAGTGTCGTGCATGACGCATTAAGGTGCTTACGCCATCGAGACTGCCCGCATCTCTTTAGGATGCGGACAGTCCGATCTGCTTTCAGGAGTTGAGATTGCCGGTAACAACTTTGGCGCTACCAGTTCCACCGTCGAAGATGCCTCCAGAAATATTCCCGGGTGTTCGATTGGACTGGATTATATAATTATTCGATGAACCAGGTAGAACAGTGATGCCATAACTTTGGTTAGCGGGATAATTTTGCTGCTGAGTATAACCTCCGTTACCGCTAATGCAGTTGACAATTTGAAACCCGCTTACATTTTGTGCGATTGTTATTCCACCTGCGTTGCCCGGACCACTCTGGCTGTTGTTATAGACCTGCACCCCGCTCAAGATCACGTCTGTGCAATTCGATAGCACAATCCCATGACTCTGATTTCCGATAAAATTCCCGCCGGAAACTAGGATGCCGTTGACGGCTGAAGCCGCGCTTGATCCCGCTGCAAGATTGAGTCCAATGCCACCATTCGAAGAACCCCAGCAGCCCGTCAAATTAACGTCACCTACCGTTCCACCGTTACTTGCAACAAGCCAACCATCAGCGTTGCACGTATCACAAAGCACGTTGGTGAAATACAAAGCAAATGGACGCTGACCAGCACTAGGGTACACGGCAATCCCATTTTGGGAGCTTTTGATAATATCAAGGTCGGACACGTTCATTCCGCCAGTCTGGTAGATCAAGATGCCATTGCCACACGATCCTATGTTCCCATTCGTAATGTTGCCGGAGACTACTTGTGATGTGGAACTAGAGTCTCCGATCTGAATAGCTGCGTTCGAGCACTGCCCAATTAGGAAGTTATTAAGTGAAAACAGTGATGCGGTAGCTGTGTCAAAGTGAATGCCATTGTAAAATCCATTTGAGCCCTGACCATAAATCTGGATGTTGGATATTGAGATGCCGCCAGACCCGATGAATATCGTGTCACCGCTCGTGCGTTTAACGCTGTTGGTGAAAATAGCGAAGTTTTCTAAACTGCCGTGGCCCGAGGAAAACACGAGAAAGTTCCCGGTGGTGGAACTTGGGCTCAATGTAGTCGCAAAGATACCGTCCCCACGAACTGTGACATTAGGCGCCGTTACGGAGATTGTCGAAGCAAGATAGGTTCCAGATGGAAAATATAGGACACCGCCGTTGGAAGGAATATTGCTGATTGCGGTTGCAATTTGTTTTGTTGAATCGGACGATCCTGAATTGTCAGCGCCGTACTTTAGAACATTGACCCAGTCCACCGGGATCGGGCCACCATCAGTGATGGATGTTCCTGTCGAATTGGCCCAGGTAGCAACATGCCCTACGACGGACGACGTCGGTCCGGTTACGTTCCCCATCTTAATCTCCTACTGTAAAGGAACGAAGGTGTTCCAGACATTTGAATACGACAGTTTAGCCGACCGCGGCAAACACAAAATAGCAATCGCAAAATATAAAGTTTCATTACGGTAATAGACTAGGCAAGTCACATCTTGCTGTATGAGTTTTTCTCACTCATCAACGTGTACACTTGGTCAACACATTAGCGGTTGACGAAACGGTAGCGCGAATTAGCAAATAGCACATCACAAGTAGCAGGCAGAACCATTTGTATCGACTATCATTATACCGATGTCTACTAAAGAAGGTATCATCACGGCCAGCTCGGCTTAGGCATGATCCTGCCGTTTGCGTCGTAAACAGCAATACAGTCGTCTCGTGCATCTAATTCTGCATTTGCCGCCGCGTCGAACTCCTGGCAAGGCTCGGCCATGGCACTCAAAACGATGGTCGTCCCAGTCAGAATCCGTGATGCAACAGATGCGATCTCCCGTTCCACCCGGCTCGAAACCCGCGTCCTCGTCACCCTCTCGACCATCCTGGTCGCCTACGTCGCCGCGCGCGCCGCACTCATGTCGATCACCTATGACGAGGCGCTGACCTATCTCTGGCACGTCACGGGCAGGGTGGGCGACATCGTGCGCTTCGCCACGCCCGGTCTGCCCGACAACAACCACATCCTGCTCACCCTCGCCGCGAAACTCTCGACGGGGCTGTTTGGCCCGAGCGAGTTCGCGCTGCGGCTGCCCAGCGTACTGTGCTTTGCCCTGTTCTGCGCCGCGGCCGCCTCCATCTTGCGCCGGCACCTGCACGGGCCGCTGCTGGTGCTGTTCTTCCTGTTCACCACGCTGAACCCCTACGTCATCGACACCATGTCCGTCGCGCGCGGCTACGGGCCCGGCATCGCGCTCGCCACGGCCGGCACATACGCCCTGATGCGCGCGGCACGGCCGGGCGCCGCGCGCGCCGCCTGGGCAAGCGCCTGCAT